>JAJYKO010000570.1 GCA_021788565.1 Chloroflexota bacterium | reverse complement strand
CTCGAGGCGGGCGCGCGCCGCGGCGTCGTACTTTTCCGCCACTCGGATGGCCACACCCAGGGGACTGGAAAGCTTCAACTTGATGCGATTCTCCGCTGAGAGGGTATCGGTGATGAAGTGCTGGAGGCGAGCGAAGTCCTCGTCTCCAGCACTAGTGCGACCCGCAGTTGGCGGGCCGGCAGGGCCGCCGGCCCCTACAGGGCCTTGCCTTTCCTTCTCTCCACCTCTCCCAGGCTCCCACTCTCCCAGTCCCACGCCCCGGGCGCGGCGGGCGGAGACCGGAAATATCTGCGGCCGGAAGCCCAGCAGCGCCTGGACGTGCTCTCCCACGAACTCCACCACCTGCTGCAACTCAGCAGCGTTTCGCAATAGGTCGATCTTGTTGATCACCAGTACGACTTTCTTGCCCCAGCCGCGAATCGACTCCAGGAATGCGCGCTCGCTTTCGGTGAAGGGGCGTTCCACCGAGGTGACAAACAGCACGAGGTCGCTGCGGGGTACGAACTGCTCCGTGAGCTCCTGATGTTCCCTGAGAATAGCGTTCGTCCCAGGTGTGTCCACCACAGCCACATCCCGCAGAATGGGATCGTTAAACTCCCTCTCCAGGACTTGCGGTCCCAGCCATCGCTGTGAGGCAACATCGCCATAGCGGACGATGTTGACGGCGGTTGTCGTGGGAGTGACTCCCTCCTCGAGGAGGTCCTCGCCGAGAAGGGCGTTGATGATGGCAGACTTCCCCGCGTTGAACTCGCCGACAATCACAAGCATGAACAGCTCGTCCAGGTCGCGCGCAGCTTGCCGGAGGACGTCCTGATCGTCTTTCGCCGCGCCAAAGCCGGCGAGCTCCGATCGCAGGTCCTCTATAGCCGACCTGGCGCGGCCTCGCAGCGCACTGTCCTTTTCGTTGAGCAGTTCCGACAGGTTAGCCACCACATCCCCTCAGGCCATACACGTCTCCTCTAATCATCGCACGTTTCCGCCCCAAGGGGTAGATCAACAAGGCGTCGTACCTGGCAGTTGACGCCGTGAGTGCTTCGCACGATCTTGTCGTGCTGCCAGCGATTGCGGTAGAAGTCCTCCCATTTACGGGTCCCGGGATCGAAGATATCCTTGATCCAACTCACCTGCCGGTGCCTCCTACCAGCGGCTTTCGGACCTCCCGTGTGCGACCGCCCCATCCCAGCAGAGCGATCGCCAGCATGAACAGAAATACCCCAACCCCCACCAGCGGGAAGACAAAACCTGGAGAGCCCGAGGGCTGCGGCTTGGCGATTTCTGTGAAGAAAGCAACCAGGTCTGAGATGTCGCTATCGCTGATCGGATGGCCCGCGAAGGCCTCCCCCACTCAGCGGCTTCTCGCCGAGGAAGAGTGCGCGTCCGTTCGCTGCGTTGCCGGGGGTTATCTGCGGTGCGGCGGGGGCTGCCCCGGGCGGAGCAGCCCCCTGGCCGCCAGACTGTTAGTAGATATAGGTTAGGATGTCCTCGGCCTGACTTTGAGAGATGCCGAGGTTGGGCATCGGGAGCCCGTACTCCTTCACCAACTGAGTCGCTGTAGGATCGCCGCTGGCTATCACCTTGTCTGGAGCAGTGATGAAGTTGACGAGCCAGTCCTGTGGGCGCTGCGAGGTCACACCTTTCAGGTCCGGTCCTACCAGCTTGCCGCCCCCGATAGTGTGGCAGGAGGTGCACTTCTGTTCGAAGACTGCCTTCCCCTTGGCCGGATCACCCGTCGCCGCCGCCGCCGGCCCCGGGGCGGCGGCGGGAGCAGCGGTGGCGCCGGCCGCGGGAGGAGCTGGGACTGGCGTTCCGCCTGGACTGGATGTGGCGGTAGCCTGAGATCCGGTGCTGGGGATCACACCGGTCGGCTGCGCCCCAGCGGGTGCCGGCGGAGCACCTCCGCTCTGATACTGAATGTACGCAAGAAGCTGGTTGGCCTGCTGGGTGGTGATGCCGAGGTTCGGCATCGGAACCCCGTATTGCTTGACCAGCTGTGTCGCTGTTGGGTCGCCACTGGCTATGACCTTGTCCGGTCCCGTTATGAAGCTCACCAACCAAGCGTGAGGACGCTTCGTCGTCACGCCTTTCAGGTCTGGACCCACCAGTTTCCCCCCGCCGATGGTATGGCAGGACGTACAACTCCGTTGAAAGATGGCCTGTCCTGCCTTCACGTCGGGCGACGCCTGTGCCACAGGCGCCGCGGGCAGCGGTGCGCCCGGAGCAGCCGATGCCGGGAAGACTAATTCATTCCAACGCAGGCTCGCGAAAGCGACCACGAGCCCCATGGCGAAAAGGCCGACCACGACGCCCAGCCCCAACAGGTGAACCGATCTCATTTGCCACACCTCAAACGAGTGATGAGTAACAAGCCAGGGGTTTTACTCATCACTAACTATTGGGCACCAAAATAGCTTAGGGCTATTACTGCCACGGCCAGAGCGATCCCCAACCCCATAGCGAGGGGACGCCGGGTCGGCGACCGCCAGGGGGACCGATCAAAGACAGGCAGCAAGAAGATCAGCGCGAACACCAGCCCAGGTACCACAACGGCACCAACCCACTCGAGGAAGCCGGGGAACAGCCTCAGTACCTGGAACAGGAAGAGGAAGTACCAGTCTGGCCGGGGCACGAAGGCCGAACTGGTGGGATCTGCCTTTGCTGTCAGCGGCACCCCCAGGATCACCATCGTCGCCAGAATCGCCAGTATGACAACCGCGGCCATAATCATGTCCTCAACGATGACGTTGGGCCAGAACGGGTGTCCTCGCTCCTTGAACTCGGTGTACCGCTCGTGGTACTCCTCCCCGCGCAATGCCTGACCCTGGCTAACCGCCTCCTTGCTTCCCAGGAACCCTCTGGCCTGCCTTGGCAGCCTCTCCCACAATCCAGGCGGGACACTCACGCCGTGGTAGACGATGAGGTAGAGGTGCACGCCAATCAGGCTCGCCAACGTTGCCGGTAGCAGGAGGGTGTGCACGGCGTAGAACCGTGCGAGAGTAAGTGCGCCCAGTTGGGCGCCACCCCGAATGACAAAGAGCAAGAATTCCCCGACAACCGGCACCGTGCCCGGAATGTTGGTGCCCACCACCGTCGCCCAGTAGGCGGTCTGATCCCACGGCAGCAGGTAGCCAGTGAACGCGAAGCCCAGGGTTACGATGAGCAGGATCACCCCCACCATCCAGGTAAGCTCACGGGGATACTTGTAGGCGCCGAGGGTGAACACCGTGGCCATGTGCAGCACCACCAGCACCACCATGGCGCTGGCCCCCCAGTGATGGATGCCCCGGACCACCGCCCCAAAGGGCACCTGGTACATGATGAAGTTGATGCTATCGTAGGCGTGGTCAGGGCTGGCCGAGTAGTACATGGCCAGGAAGATGCCGGTCACCGCCTGGATAGTGAAGACAAAAAGGGTAGCAAAGCCCAGGGTGTAGAACCACCCCACCCCTATCGGAATAGATCTCGCGAAGAAAACGTTCCATACTGCGTTGATGCCTGAGCGCTCTTCAAACCAGCGCCACACTCGAGCTGGAGCGCTCGCAGGTCTTGGTTCGGGCGATGCTGTCGCGGTCATATTGCCACCTTCTGCGGGATGCCCACCTGGAAATCCTCGAAGTCCACAATCAGGTTCCCCCGCTGTATCTTCCAGCGAAGGGTGTCCAGGGGGCGAGGTGGCGGGCCCGCCACCACCCGGCCGGTGATGGTGTAGGTCCCGCCATGGCAGGGGCAAATGAATTCCTTGTGGGCCGGGAACCAGTTGTAAGCACAACCCAGATGTACGCACCTGCCATTGAAGACCGTGTAACTGGTCTCCGAGTGCTTGACCACCCAGATGCCCCTGGGCTGTTGCGACTGGATCCAGCCGTCCTTCGTGGTGATATTCACCGAGACGTTCTTCGGTTGCTCGATCTGGAAGTCATTGATCGCCCCCGCCGAAACCTCTTGTGCCTTGGCCTTTACAAGAGCGGGCAAGATGGCGGCGCCGATCAGCGGTATGCCCAATAGCGCAGCGATGAATCCGCCAACGGCCACGTTCACGTAGGAGAAGAAAGTGCGACGGTTGACCTCCTGCTGGGTGACCTGTTTGTGTTCACTATTCTCGTCATGCATCATGACCACACGCTCCTGGGAGAAGGCTATCTAGGAAACGAACTCCCGATCTGTCAGAGTCTCACAACGACTCCTTTGGCCCTCAGTCGTTGGGTGCGCCCGCCTGTATCCACAGCATGATGTTCTGAATATCCTGACTGGGCAACGGCTGCTTGCCATGGGGCATCTGTATGCTCGTGGAGGCGGTGCCGTTGAGCACGGACATCAGCGCGCTGGTGGTTGGGCTCCCGGGCACGACCACGGGACCGTACTGAGTGCCCTTTATCACGTCTGCATAGGAGTCAAGCCGCAGCCCGTTTTCGGCTTTAGATGGGCCGTGGCAGCTCACGCAATTCTGGTTGAAAATCGGCTGGATGTTCTTGGCGTAGCTGCCGCTCCACACCAGCTTGCCCGCCGGTGCTGCCGAGGGCACGGGCGTTGGGGGTGGGGTAGCTGCTACCCGACAGCCCGAAACCACGATGGCAAGCGCCACTAATACCGGCAGCAGTTGGAACATGCGTTGACGAGACTTGAAAAGCGTCATAACTCCACCACCATTTATCTATTGGCCACCAGCTGTTAGCCGCTAGCTAGCGGCTAACAGCTAGATCAGGTACAGCACGGTCAGCAGGAATATCCAGACAGTGTCCACGAAGTGCCAGTAGAGTGCGGCCGCTTCCACTCCCAGGTGGTG
>JAJYKO010000569.1 GCA_021788565.1 Chloroflexota bacterium | reverse complement strand
CGATCTCAAAGTCGGCACGAATCTCTAAGTTTGGCGACGCCGCGAGGCCAGAAGCAATCGTTCAGCCGCGAGCATCTTTCGAAGTCCGGCACAGGCTCGAATACTGATAGGAGGGAATCCCCATGGACGAAAGAGACAACCTGGAGACCGAGCTCACGCGCCGCCTGAACCGACGCACGTTCCTCAAGGCCACCTTCGGGGTTACCGGCGCGGCGTTGCTGGCAGCCTGCGCCCCGGCCCAGGCGCCCAGCCCCACGTCTGCCCCGGCCAAGCCGGCTGCTGCTCAGCCCACCACCGCCCCGGCCAATCCGGCCGCGCCCGCGCCCACCGCCGCGGCGGCCGGTAGCAGCCAGGCCGCAGCCGCTAACAATGACCAGCAGCCCCTGGCTTTCAAGGCCGGCACTACCGAGCCGCCGACCAGCCCGGTTGCCGCCGGCTGGCTGAAGTACGTTCAGCTCATCGACCAACGCACAAATGGCAAGGTCAAGATTAGCTTCTTCCCTTCCGGCCAGATTGGTGGCGAGCTGGAGATGGTGCAGGGACTTCAGATGGGCACCGTGGGCATGGTGAACACCAGCACGACGGGCTATCCTATCTACGACGTCCTCTGGATCCCCTACATATTCCGCGACATGAGTCACATGTGGAAAGTCTTCCGTGGCCCCATCGGCGAGCAGTGGAGCAACCAGTTTATTAAGGACAAAGGCATTCGGGTGATGGGCTACGCCTACCGATCGCCTCGTGACCTGACTACCAGCAAGCTGAAGGTCACTAAGGTGTCTGACCTGAAGGGCGCCAAGATCCGCGTGCCGGAGTCCCCGGGGATCGTGGCCGGCTTCAAGTCTTTTGGGGCTAACCCCACGCCCATGGCCTGGCCCGAAGTGTTCACCGCCCTGCAGCAGGGCACCGTGGATGGCCAGGAGAATCCCCTGGAGACCATAGCCGCCAACAAGCTGTGGGAAGTCCAGAAGTACGTGATGCTGACCCAGCACATCTACATTCCCTGGCTCGAGTTGATCGACGAGCGGATCTGGCAGAAGATGACGCCCGCCACTCAGAAGATCATGGTCGACACCTGGAACGAGATCGCCGACGAGGTCCAGACTACGGTTCTGGCCAACGACAAGGGCTACCAGGACACGCTGGCCAAGAACGGCATGACCGTGGTCGCTCCCCCCGAGCTGGACGTCCAGTCCTTCCGCGATGCCAACAAGGACACCTGGAAGGACATTGCCCCCAAGGCATGGGGCGACGGCGTCTGGGAGAAGGTCCAGGCCACTCAGTAACATCGAAGAGGGCACCTCGTCAGCGACACGAAGGGGGATGGTCGACCGTCCGCTCCAGGTGGAGTTGGGGGCCGCCGTCCCCTCTCCGTCATCAGCGAAAACACTGAGGCTCTGGAGGCCAACAGGAGCAACAATGTCATCGATGTCCACAAGTACGAGGACCGAACTCGACCGACCATCGCTCGTATCGCTACTGGAGACGATGATGAGGATACGAGCCTTCGAAAGCAGGGTGGAGGAGCTATTCTTCGCGGGCAGAATCGCTGGCTCGGTGCACCTGTACATTGGGGAAGAGGCCACAGCCACCGGAGTCTGTGGCGCTCTGCGACCGGACGACTACATAACCAGCACCCACCGTGGCCACGGGCACGCGATAGCCAAAGGCGCCCACCTGGACAGGATGATGGCCGAGCTGTTTGGGCGGAAAACCGGCTACTGCAAGGGCAAGGGGGGATCTATGCACATCGCCGACTTCTCCGTCGGCATGCTGGGAGCCAACGGCATTGTCGCAGGCGGGCTCACCATCGCCGTCGGGGCAGCCCTCTCCGCCAAAATGCGCCGCTCTGGACAGGTGGTCGCCTGCTTCTTTGGTGATGGAGCCACCAGCCGTGGCCCCTTCCACGAGGCGCTCAACATGGCCTCCGTCTTCCGCCTGCCGGTGCTGTTCGTCAACGAGAACAATCAGTATGCCTCCACGACTCCGGCCAGCTACGGCGTATCGATCGAGGACGTGGCCGGCAGGGCGCCCGGGTACCGGATACCAGGCGTGACGGTGGACGGCAACGACGTGCTGGCCGTGCGAGATGCGGCCCTGACGGCTGTGGAGAGGGCTCGGTCGGGCGAAGGCCCAACGCTCCTGGAGTGCAAGACACATCGGTGGAAGGGCCACTACATTGGTGATCCCGAGCAGTACCGGACAAAAGCCGAGGTTGCTTCTTACAAGGAAGACTGCCCGATTCAGCGGTTCCAGAGCCTTCTCCTGAAGGATGGTACCGTGAGTCAGGCGCAGATCGGCGACATCTCCCACCGCCTCGACGCAGAGGTCGCGGCCGCCGAGCGCTTCGCCGAGGAGAGCCCCTTTCCTGCTCCCGAGGATGCCCTGGACGATCTCTTCACCAACCCCCTCGGAGGCAACTGAGATGCGAGAGATCACTTTCGCCGATGCCACGCTGGAGGCGATGAGGGAGGAGATGCGCCGGGACCCGGGGGTCTTCGTGCTCGGAGAGGACATCGCGCGCCAGGGCGGCATCTTCGGACAGTTCAGAGGACTCACAGAAGAGTTCGGCCAGGAGCGAGTACTCGACACCCCTATATCCGAGTCGGCCATTGTGGGCGCGGCCCTCGGCGCCGCGATGACAGGGATGCGGCCAGTGGTAGACATCCACTTCGCCGACTTCATGACCTGTGCCATGGATGAACTGGTGAACCAGATATCGAAGGTGCGCTACATGTCCGGCGGACAGGCGAGGGCACCCCTGGTGATCCGGGCGCCGGACGGGATCGCCCGCCAGGTGGCCGCCCAGCACTCTCAGTCCCTGGAGGCGTGGTTCTTCCATGCCCCGGGGATGAAGATCGTCGTCCCCTCCAATCCGGCCGACGCCAAGGGGCTGCTGAAAGCGGCGATTCGGGAGGACGACCCCGTCCTCTACTGCGAGCACAAATCGCTGTACGTGACCAAGGGCCCGGTGCCGGAGGAGGAATATCTGGTTCCCCTGGGCAGAGCGGCCATCAGCCGCCCCGGCCGTCACGCAACGCTGCTCACCTACTCCATGATGGTAATCAAGGCACTGAAAGCGGCGGAGCAGCTGGCCGAGGAGGGGATCGACCTCGAGGTGATCGATCTTCGCAGCCTGCTGCCCATGGATATGGAGACCATCTACAGCTCGGTCAAGCGTACCAAGCGAGCGCTGGTGGCGCACGAGGGCGGCAGGCGAGGAGGCGTTGGCGCGGAGATTGCCGCTACCATCGGTGAAGAGCTGTACGACTACCTGGATGCACCGGTCATGCGGGTGGGCGCAAGAGAGGTTCCGGTGCCCTTCTCCGCTCCCATGGAGCGGTTCGTCATTCCTCAGGTGGAAGATCTGGTGGCGGGCGTTCGCCATCTGATGGTGGGAGTCGCCCTATGAGCCATGAGATCACGATGCCACAACTGGGCTTCACCATGATGGAAGGGACCGTAGCCGAGTGGCGAAAGCGGGAGGGGGAGCCAGTAGCCAAAGGCGAGATCCTCATGGAGGTAACTACCGAGAAGGTCAGCATCGAGGTGGAGGCCACTATTGGGGGAGTATTGGAGAAAATCCTGGTGCCGGAAGGCGGGACCGTGCCGGTGGGGGCCCCAGTATGTCTCATCGCCGTCGATGGCGAGGAAATCATGGCGGTGTCTGCCGGAGAGCTCACACCGGCGTTCCCAACCGCTGGTGCAGCTGTAGCCTCCCCTGCCGCTGGCTCGGCTGATTCATCGGAGCCCAACATCCGCGCTTCGGGCCTTGCCAAACGGCTGGCTCGAGAACGGGGCATAGATCTAGCAAGCCTTCAGGGCAGCGGACCACGTGGCCGCATTCTGGAGGGTGACGTGCTGAAGGCTGTCGACCTACGGGCATTAGCTATTAGTCATCAGCCGCCAGCCGTGGTACCCCAGAACCCAGAACCCAGCACTCAGAACCCCGCACTCGGCACTGACGACTCGGGACTCAGGACCCCACCGCCGTTGCCGGGCCGCCGCCTGCCCTTCGCCGGTACCAGGAGGCTCACGGCCGAACTGATGTACCGGAGCGCCCACGACATGGCACACGTCACTCTTGTGGCTGAAGTGGACGCCACTGAGGCGTTGCGCCTTCGAGGGCAGTTGCTGCCGGAGTGGGAGAAGAGCGCTGGCGTGCGGCTGACCTTCACCGATCTGATCGTCAAGGCGTGCGGCAAGGCGCTGAGGGAACATCCTGCGCTCAATGCCACCCTGGATGGAGAGGAGATCCTCCTCCATCAGGAGGTAAACATAGGTGTAGCCGTGGCCCTGGAAGACGCGCTGATAGTGCCGGTTCTCCGGGACGCCGACGTCAAACCGCTTCAGAGTGTCGCCATCGAATCCCGTCTGCTGGTTGAGCGGGCCCGACGAAAGGCGCTGTCGCTCGACGACGTGAGCGGAGGCACCTTCACCGTCACAAACCTGGGGAGCTACGGCATCGACCTCTTCACACCCATCATCAACCCGCCGGAAACAGCCATTCTCGGGGTGGGCAGGATAGTCGAGCGCCCCGCGGTGTACAATGGGGACATCTGCAAGCGCTCCTTGATGTATCTGAGTCTAACCTTCGATCACCGGCTGGTTGATGGTGCTCCGGCTGCGCTCTTTGTGCAGCGACTTCGAGAATTGCTGGAGCGCCCTTACCTTTTGCTAGCTTGAAACACAGATCGAGGAAGGTGCGATGAAAGCAGCCGTTCTCCGCGACTACTACAAGATGCAGATCGAGGAAGTCCCCGAGCCCGAACCGGCCCCGAACGAGGT
>JAJYKO010000568.1 GCA_021788565.1 Chloroflexota bacterium | reverse complement strand
GAGCGGAGGCGCAACGAGCTGGAGGAGAGCCTCGCCGGGGTCGACAGTCAACAGATCGCCCTGGAGGCTGCCCGGGACGCCCTTCGCCAGAAAGTGGAGCAATTGCGCGTTCGGAGGATGGAGATGGATGCACGGCTGGCCGCGGCCGACGCGCAGGTCCGCCTGCGCGAGGTAATGGCCTCAGTTCCAGGGGATATCGCCGCTGTCACTCGGGCGCAGGAACGCCTTGAGGAGCACGTGGAGGCGACGCGGGCCTGGGCGGAAGCGGCGGTTGGGCTCACCCCCGGGGGTGGCGACGCCGGGGGACCTGGGGACTCCCTGGAGAGGGAGATCCGCGACCTGGAGCGGGCACGTCGAGTGGAGCTAGAGCTAGAACGTATCAAGCGGGAGGCGCTGGCCGAGAAAGGCGTGAGCGCAGCCGGAGAAGGAAAGGAGTAGGCCGGAGATGATGTGTGGTCACGGGCCGGGACTACTGCTGCGTTTGGCCGAAGATGCGCTGGCGGAGAACCGGCAGAGGCGAGGGGTGACGTCACCTATGCTTCGGCCTGAAGGCGAGCGCATGGTCGAGGAGCTGCGCCTGCTCTATGCGAGGGGCGACCTCGATCGAGAAACTTACGTGGAGATGCGGGGACTCGCCGAGAGGGGTGAACTGACCCGGGCTGACCTGGTGGAGGCGCGACGCCAGGCCGCGGAGACCCGAGCCCTGGACTCACCCGAGGCCAGGGAGGCAGGTGCGTCCCTGGCCAGGCTGCAGCGGCAGGAGAAGGCGCTGGAGCGAGCCAGGAGGGATTCGGAGGCGACGGCCGGCCGCCTCGAGGGGCAGATCGCGGATCTGGAAGCGGAGGCCGGCCGCGACGAAGCCGAGGCGCGCAAGATCGTCCTGGAGAACGAAGCACGGGCTCGTTCGCTCCTGGAGCATCGAGAGTCGGTGCTGGAGCAGACGCGGCGGCTGCGTGAGAGCATCCAGGGGCTGCGCCAGGACATACAGCGCATGGACGATCTGCAGCGGCAGCTGAAGGTTCAGGAACAGGAGTTGGAGGCCGGTCGGGCGAGGGCGCAACTCGGCGCACTGGAGCAACAGATCCGCGGCGCCGATGCAAGGTAGGGATGGCTACGTCATGCCTGCACCTTTGATTTCGAAGACTCATGGCGTGATGCGGCCGGCAACCTGATCTATCGGCGCCGGACCCGTTCACGGCTTGGATGTGCCTGTGCCTGCCGCGGGCCCGCTTCCGACCATTAGGACGTTCTTCGACGGCAGGTAGTGGGCCTTCAGGGTAAGGGTGCGGGCCTTGTCACCGTCGGTCACCTTGCGGGTGATGGTTACGTCCATGCCATCTCCGGCTCGCTCCACCCAAAGTTCCTTCCCCGCGGGCCAGGACGGTTCCTGTTGTCGCACAGGCGTTTGATCTGGTTTTACCACATTGGTGATGATGGGGCCGTTGACATCTACCTTCCACTTCGGTTTGGTGCCATAGATGGAGAACGTCAGATTGCTGCCTTCTACCTTGCTCTGGATCAGCAGGTAGTTGTCGGTGTTGTTCTTGAACTTGAAATCCAGGTTCGGGGCGTCCACCGTGGCGTCTAACCCGATCATCCCCTTTGGCGGAACGCCGTAGGCGCTAATCCAGTACAGGTGAGGGTATATCTCGTCGATCTCGTAGCCTGCCCAGAAGATGCTATGGAGCAAGGTCGTGGAGACCTGGCAGATCCCGCCTGCCACGGAGGGGACCGTCTGCATCTCGCCGCTGTTGTTCACGGCGATGCCGAAGCCCACCTGGAAGCCAGACTTCAGGGTGGTTGGTCCCAACTCGTCGTTGAAGGAGAAGACGTCGCCGGGGGCCAGGAGGACGCCGTTGAGCCGCGAGGCAGCCAGGGTGATGTTGGCCACTTTCGGAGGGACGGAGCCCGCGAAGGACGTGCTGGCCGAGTCCACCAGCTCCTTGATACCCAGCTTCGACGGGTCGACGTCGTTGCCCGCGGCCTTCTCCACCTCTACAGGTAGGGGCGCCGTTCGCTGGCTGCCGCTGATCGCGCCGATCAAGGCGTCCACCGCCTTCGCCTTGTCCACCTTGCGGCCATCCTGGCCCGGACGCAACAGCTTCAGGTTGCCCCCGTTCCAGTCGAAGCGCGCGTTCAGCTCGGGCTGATCGACCTCGCTGGCGGCCTCGTCCACCAGTTTGTTCAGTGGATCGTTGCTGAGGGATACGTTGGGAGAAGCAGAGCCCTGCCCCTGCTTGATGGATATCGCCGCCGCTATCTCCTTTGGAGATATGGTCCAGCTACGTTCGCCGAACTGCAGGGCGGCCGGTCCGGACAACATGGTCGCCACCCTGGCCTTGGGACCCTCCAGGCTAGCCTCCACGACCTTCGGCTGGGTTTCCGCAACCGGCAGGTCGATTGACGTTGCTCCAGTGGAGAGGGCGCGCTGCACCGCGTCAGCCGCTGCGGACAGGTCGAGCTTTCTCCCCACGACTGACGGGCTCACCCTGGGCACCAGGTCGGCTGCGATCTCCAGCCGGGCATCCTGCACCGGCCGGTCGATCACCTGAGCTCGTTGCTCAAGGTAGAGCGCCAACGTGTCGCGGTCCATGCGAAGTCCGGGGCTCTCCACCGCGTACCCGCCTGTAATGGTCTGAAACTGAGCACCTAGTTGTGCGAGGAAGCCTCCGGACCGGCCCACCTGGAAGGCGGCATCCACCGCCGAGGACGCGTCGAAACTGACTCCCAGATCGGCTGGCGTCGCCTTCCACCCCATCTCTGGGGTACGCATCGTCACCGGTTCGGACAGATGCTCCTCGAGCCACGGCCGCAACTTAGCGAGGGCCTGCTCCTTGCTCATTCCGCCTATCGCCATGTCCCCGACCTTGACACCCGGAAAAATGTGGCCTGCGTGGACGTACTGATAGGCGTAGAAAGAGCCGGCGGTTATCAAGATGAGGCAGGCAACTGCAACCAATCCCACCAGACCGGGCGGTCTTTTCAGACGGCCGGCGTCTCCGAACCTCGTGCCTGCCCTGACCCGTTTCGGCAGCCCCGTGGTTGTCTCCATAGATAAGTCCCCCGTTCAGCTTAGGGTAGTGGCCAAGCTGGGCATAACCGGTGAAGCGACACGGCTGCGCGCCGAGACTATCCGAGTCGGTCGAATTCAGCGATAAAGTGCTCCCAGCTATTGGGAACCGGAGGTTTCTTTGCGAGCTTCGTCAGTATCGTCCCTGTCAATATGGCGATGGTGCCCTGCGCGCCCGCCGTCATTGCAAGCCGGAGCGCAGAATCGTACCAGAATGGTTGAGGAAACATCATTATCAGGTTGTCCCTAGTGGGATCGAGCTGCCAGAGATTGTTGTCGAAGGAGATGAGGTGAAATTCGAGGAAGAGGGCGTCGAAGTTCAAGACTGATAGAACTCCGAACAGACCGAAGAGGCCGATGGTAAGCACTCCTGCCCATCGGAGCCCGCGGCCTAACATGGCCCATAGACTCTCCCTTCTGAACCACCCGACCGCAGCCACAGAGAGCAGAGCGTAGCCAGCGGCCATGTACTGCGCGGTGTAGAAACCTCGAAGGAGCGACTGGACATCGCGCATGTGCCGGATCTCTCTATCGTTGAACAGCAGCCGAGTCCGACCTCCGATGTTCACGGTGATGTCATCGATCCTATCCGGCTGAAGCAGCAGATACCCGCTGAGCTTCTCCGCGGCCCGCACCAGTTCGTCGGATGCGATGCCTGTGGTGTCGGACACCAAGTTCTTGTCGAAGTTGCTCTCGTACCATCCGGTGTCCGATACCAGCCACCGAAGGCTCAGCGTGACGAAAAGCACAATCAGTGACAAGATGAACAATGCCTCAGCCGCCGTTCTGGTCGCATCCGATAACCTCATTTCGAACGAGTCCTCTCTACCTTTCTACCTTCGCCACTATGCCAACAATCTAGGGGATAAAGCTTAGGAGAGCCTGAGCGATGTCTGGACGTGGGCTGAGAGTCTCTGACCCTTCAGGACTGCGCGTGTTGCCACGAGAGGCTGAGAATTCCATGAGAGAAACGGTGGCTTCGGCGGCCGTCCAGGTTAAGATAATCTTGCATCGGCCTCGGGTAGGTCGTGTTTCAACATATGGTGGGGGTGAACAGTGAAGGGCCAAACCCGTGTGAAGGGCAAAACCCGCATGAGGGGCCGAATCCCGAAGCTTGTTGCGGTTCTCGTCGCCTTGGCGGTTCTGCTGCTCGGCGTCCTCGGCGTCAACGCGTTGCAGAAGCCCCAGGGCCACGGAGAGCTGGCTTTCGACACCGAGAACGTGGACGTCGGCAAGGTGCCGCTGGGACAGACGGTCACCCAGCACTTCGTCATGCGGAATATCGGCGATGGTCCCGTGACCATAACCAACAAGAACGTCTCCGCGCTGGAGGGTTGTTGACCACCCGATGCCGTCGTAAGTGTTACGACTCTACAACCAGGCCAGTCCGGCGAATTGACGATCGCCCCCATGATGCACGAAGGAATGGACGGACAGCACCTGTTCGAGGTGACGATCGACACCGACTCGTCGGTGAAGCCGGTGTATAAGCTGTATTTTCGGGCCAACTGGGTGAAGGGGTGATCCGCTCCCCCCTTTACCCGTCTATACTGCGCTGGCCCCTGCTCGCGGCCACCGCGGCGCTCGTCGTCCTCTCTGTGGTGCCCCCTCGCCACAGCGAGGTGAACGTGGGCGCCGCGGTGGTCTGGCAGCTCTGGTGGGCCGCTCTTCCCTTCGCCGTCTTGCTCACCGCTCGGGGCTGGTGTGCCGTATGCCCATTCCCCTTCGTTGGGGAG
>JAJYKO010000567.1 GCA_021788565.1 Chloroflexota bacterium | reverse complement strand
AGCTCACTGCTGCCGCCCGCGATTCCATCGGGGATTGGCAGGGCTCCCTGGAACTCCGCGATGATCGTTTCGTAAGGCATCTCCAGGACGTGGGCCAGCACGTTCAAGCGGCCGCGGTGAGCCATGCCCAACATCACCGACCTCGTGCCTACACGGGCCGCGTCGTGGATCAATTCGTCAAGCATAGGCACCAGGATGTCGAGCCCCTCCACGGAGAACCTGGTCTGCGTGGGGTAGATGCTCTGAAGAAAACGCTCCAGCGCCTCGACACTCGTGAGACGATCCAGGAGTAGCCGCCGATCCAGTGGATCCTTCGGAGGGCGAAACCGCCCGGACTCCACGGCATCGAAAAGCCAGTTGCGCTCTTCCGCATCCGAGATGTGCTCGAACTCGAACCCGCTGGTTGCCTCGTAAAGCTGCCGAAGCCGCCGCGTCGCCTCCAACGCGTTGGCAGCACCTTTCGCGGCGTCGCCGCCGACGATCTCCGCGGGCAGGGCGGCCAGTTCGTCCTCACTGAGGCCGTGAGTGGATGGCAGAAGCGCGGTATCGCCCGCTGGCTCGCTCCCCAGCGGATCGAGCCGCGCGGCATGGTGACCGTACATTCTGATCGCCGTGCCGAGCGCGATAGTCGCCGCCACCTTGGCAGGATCCGTCGCGGGTCCCGCAACCGGTCGCGGCGCCTCCAGAACCCCGGTGATCGCGGGGGCACCCCACTTCTCGAAGAAGGCGCGGCTTTCTGGATCCACGGAGCTCGGGTCAACACGGTATCGTTCGTAAAGCTCTTCGACGTAGGCGGAGTTCAATTCGGAAAACTGCGCCCAACCATTCTTGCCGTTCCCGTTCACTTCTCCCCCTGACGGCCGCGAAGCAGTCCCATTCTGGTCCGACTGCGGTAGGGGACGTGGCTCACTACCTTCCAGAAAGAGAGCCAGCGCCGCCTAACTCTGGTGAGGATCACGGTTCGCGAATCAATTTGCAAGCCATGTGCCGCCACCAGCTTCCATGTACAGACGGCTCCGTCAGCAAATCATCAGCAAGGCCGAACTACTTGCTCAGGAACTCCGTGGCACGGAGGTTCACAATATTGGGGACGGGGACAAAGCCGCTCAGGTGCCTCCACCGACATGGGGTATCGAGAGCAGCTCCTCTTCCCCGATTGCGCGTCAGGTCCACCGCGAGGTGCACCAGACGCGCGTTTGATTCAGAGGCGATATCTATTTGGAGAGGACTGACACCCCTGCCAGCAATGCCGGCTTTCGGATCCGGATGTCCGTGTCACGCTTCTCGGCATGCCTATCGTGATTGCTCCACGATTCCGGCCGTAGTAGCTCGAGTTATTTTCACCAGGTCGGCTGGCGCCAGCTTTATTTGCACCCCTCGGACGCCCGCGCTCACGTAGATCCTTTCGTTTTGAAAGGCTGACTCGTCCACGAAGGTCGGGTAGTCCCGCTTGCCTCCCAGTGGAGAAACCCCTCCCCGAATGTAGCCCGTCAGCCTGGGGAGCTCTGATGAATCCACCAGTTCGGCCCGCTTATCACCCGTGAGGTGCGCCAGCTTGCGCAAGTCCAGGGTTCGGTCGCCCGGCACCAGGGCCAACACAACACCGGCTCGTTCACCGCGAGCCACCAGCGTCTTAAAGATGGCGTCGGGAGACACGTTCAGCTTATTCGCCACGTCCACAGCAGAGACGAAGCCCTCGCCCTCATAAGAGGTCAACTCGTATGGGACCTTGGCATCTTCAAGAATCTGAATGGCTTTCGTCCGTTTCATGGCACGTCGCCCCCCCTCGTAGCTTTACGGCACAAGGCCACGGTAGCTTGCTCCCAGTTCTCGCATTATCGCACCACTCCCCAGGAGCAGGCCACGGCGCCAAAACGGTAGGAGGCCCGAAAGTTGCCGGGGCAGAAAGCTGCCGGGGCTGTTGACAGTTATTTGGCAGCGTGCAATACTGCCGCCCAACCCGATACTTGTCGAAGAACGGGAGTAGTACGCCCCAAGCGGACCACAGCGAGTTGGATTTGGTGCGAGCCAACGGTGGCGCGGGGGTCGAATGGGCCCGCGAGACGCAGCCCCAAAACCGGTTCAAGGCCACGAGAGCGCGATCGATCCACACCCGTGCGCCGAATCAGCCTGGAGTAGTGGCTGCCGGATGCTCCCACGTTAGCGGGAGAGGGAACGGGACCGCGGCGCAGGGGTCCCGAGCCCGGCGAGTGTGGCCGGCCCAGCGACGATCGCAGGGACGGCCGAACCAGGGTGGTACCGCGGAGTTCCCCTCCGTCCCTTGGGGCGAAGGGGGCTTTTTGATTCATTTGCTCGCTAGATCGCGCCCGAGCGTGGTCTCGAGGCCGTCCTTCCGTACAGGCCGGAAGGGAACGCCATCCCGCACCATTTCTCAAGTTTTGGAGAGGGGGATCAAGTGGAACACAGACTAAAGAAGGCCGTCATCATCCCGGTTTCGGTCGTCGCAGCGATCGCGCTGCTCGCTCTCGCAGGCTGTGCGCCTGGCCCTGCCGCATCGCCCGCGGCCACCGCGAAGCCGGCCGCTTCCGGTTCGGCGGCGCCTATCACCATCGGACTCGTGACCGAGGTCACCGGTGCGCAGGCAAGCACGGGAGACAACCAGACCAACGGCATCAAGATGGCGATGGACGAGATCAACCAGAAGGGGGGCATCAAGGGCCAGCAAGTAAAGCTAAGCATCGAGGACGACGCCTCCACACCCGCGGGCACCGTCAATGCCTTCAACAAGTTGATGTCCGGTCAGAAGCCCACGGCGGTCTTCATATCTAACTTCGCCAACTTCGATATGGCTATCGAGCCGGCAATCAAGACAGCCGCGATTCCCGCCATCACTGGTGCCAGCGGGCCCGGCGTCACCGCCGCGGGGAATCCATGGATTTTCAGGGTCCGCACTAACGACACTATCATGGGCCGCCTCGCCGCTGAGTACGCCGTTAAGGAGATGGGCGCCAAGAAGCCCGCGATCCTCTACGTGAGCGGCGACATGGGTGCGGGTGCGTCCAAGGTTGTCGCGGATAACCTGAAGAGCCTCGGTGCTCCGGCTGTCGACATCGAGTCGTACAACGCCGACGACAAGGACGTGACAGCCCAGCTACTGAACATGCAGAAGGCAGGCGCCGACCTGGTTATCGGTTGGAGCTACCCACCTGACGCGGCGATGGTCATGACCAGCATGAAACAATTGGGCGTCAAGATGAAGTTGCTGGGCTCGCCGGCATACGCGGTGTCCGATGCCCTAAAGCTGGCCGGTAATTCCGCGAACGGCGTCACGACAATCACCGACTGGGTAGCGACCGATGACCCTACCGTGCAGGCCTGGGCGAAGAAGATGGAGGCAAGGGCAAATCTCCCAGCGAACTTCATCCACTCCGTTTACTACGACGGCATGAACATCCTGGCCCAGACTATCGACAAGGTCGGGACCGACCCCACCGCCATCCGAGATGGTCTCAGGGCAGTGAAGGGATACAAGGGGATCACAGGCGAGTACAGCTTCGACCAGAACGGCGACGGTCTGCGTCAGGCTTACATCGCCCAGATCAAGGACGGCAAGCCGGTCATGGTCAAGAGCATCACCGCGGGCCAGTAGCGCGGCAAGTTCTGGGTTCTGAGTTCTGCGTTCTCGGCGGTCCGTTCCAGAACTCAGAACCCAGAACTCAGAACTCGGAGACTCTTATTGGAATTCTTCCTGCAGATCATCGTCAGCGGGCTCGCCATGGGCAGCATCTACGGTCTGGTCGCCCTCGGCTTCGTGCTGCTGGTTAACGCTGCCGACATAATTAACTTCGCTCAGGGCGAGTTCGTCATGCTCGGGGCTTTCCTGGCCTTCACCTTCGCGGTCATCCTGAAGGTCCCATTTGCCCTGTCAGTGGTGCTTGTGCTCGCGGTTATGGCCGTCTTCGGCCTCGCCATGGAGCGCTTGGCATACCGTCCCCTTCGCAACACGAACACCGTGACCATCATCATCAGCACGCTGGGGATATCCGTTTTCCTGCAGAACCTGGCGCTCAGGATCTGGGGGAGCGTTCCCGAGGCGTTCACCATGCCGTTTGGCCAGCAGATACTGCATCTCGGAAGTCTCAGGCTAGTACCACAGCATCTACTGATACTCGTTGTGACGGCGATTCTGGTATTGCTGCAGCACTGGTTCTTTCACAACACTCGATATGGCAAGCTGATGCGAGCGACGGCCCAGGACAAGGATACCGCGAGGCTACTGGGCGTGGACATCTCGCGCATGACATCCCTGACGTTCGTGATGGCCGCGGCCATCGGGGGATTGGCTGGCGTGCTCCTCGCGCCGGTTTTCTACATCTCCGTACAGATGGGCGTGGGAGTCGGCATCAAAGCCTTCGTGGCAAGCATCATCGGCGGCTGGGGCAGCATTCCCGGTGCGCTGATGGGCGGGCTTCTGGTGGGACTGGTGGAGGTACTGGCGGCCGCCTACGTTTCCTCGACTTACAAGGATGTGTTCGCCTTCGTCGTCCTGATACTTTTCCTCGTGGTGATGCCCAAGGGCATCTTCGGAGAGAAGGTGGCGCAGAAGGCATGAGCGAACCCCGAGAATCCCCTGCAGGGACCGGCGGCCCGGCCGGCCCGCGGGCAGACACACTTGACGCGAGCGAGGACAGCGCTGAACGCGAGTTAGCACAGCGCTCAGGCCCGCAGACCAAGGTCGACAGGCCGGTCCGCAGCTACAACTTAGGCGGGGGCAGTCATCACTCCTCACCGGTCGCGCGGCTGCGTTCCCCACGCACACTCCTCACCGTCGCGGCGGTGGTGGTGGCGCTGCTCGTACC
>JAJYKO010000566.1 GCA_021788565.1 Chloroflexota bacterium | reverse complement strand
ACTGCAGCCCTATGTTCGCATCATAGCCAGGCATTCCGGGCGGGATCCATGAGTACGCGGGCGTGCCGACTCCCTGCCTGATCTTGTCGACGAACGCCTGCCTGTCGATCGCCGTGGCGAATGCTTGCCTCACCTTGACGTTGTCGAAAGGCGGCTTCTTATTGTTGAACTGCGCGGCGAAGGTGGCTAGCATTGAGACCTTGACCACCTGGCCCTTGAGGTTGGGATCGTTCTGAACCTGGGTAAAGAGCGCATTTGGCGGAAGCACGATGTCTCGCTCGCCATTCAGGTAAGCAGCGTAATTCGCCTGGGCGTCCGTCGTCATCGGCAAGGTGATCTTGGTCAGTTTGGGCTTAGGGCCGTAGTACTGATCGTTGGGAACCAGCGTCATGTGGTCCTGATGTACCCACTCGGTGAGCTTAAAGGGACCGTTTCCGATAATGTTCTTCGGGTCATTCGTCCAACCGTCCGGCTTCTCGGCTGTGCTGCCGTTCTTCACCACATCTTCACGCAACGGGTAGATTGGCCATAAAGCGGCTAGCTGCAGGAAGCTCGCCCTCGACTGATTCAATTTGAAGACTACGGTCGTGTCGTCAGGGGCGGAGACGCCCACTGCGTCCGCAAGGGCTTTCAGCTTGGCGGGATCCTTCTCCTTGGAGGTGTTGAATGCCTCGGCGCCAACGATGTCGTAATAGAAGGAGGCATAGTCAGCCGCTAGCGCAGGGTCGAGCATTCGCTTGGTGGAGTAGACGATGTCACCGGCCTTGAGCGGCTTGCCATCGCTATACTTCAGTCCATCGCGAAGCTTAAACGTGTAGGTCTTGCCATCCGCTGATATTCCACCGTTGGCCGTGCTTGGGACCTCTTTGGCGATACCGGGAACGAGGCCCAAGTCTTTGTCGAATTTGAGAAGACCATCCCAGAGCAAGGTAATGATGCTGATGGATGCGTCCCACGACGACAAATTCGGGTCGAGGGTAGGGGGCTCACCAGCCGCCGCCGCCTCACGTAGGGTTTGGTCCGGGGCCATGTCGGCCGAAGCCGCGGGCGCCGACGTCGAGGCTGCCGGGGCGGAAGTGGCGCCAGGCGCTGCCGGGGCCTTCGTCGCGGCTGGGGCTGCCGGTGCCTGAGTCGCCGACGGTGACGGGGTTGTCTGGCATGCTGCCGCCAAAATGGCAACGATGGCCAGAAGTGTCACGGGGACAGATAATTTCGCGAGTCTGAACACTTCCATCTCCTTTCACTAACAGATGAATGACAACAATGTGACGAGTCGGCCGGACATAGCCAGAGGTCGCGGGGGTACCGTTGGAAACAGATCGTGGTGCGATGACATTTTGGCATGGCAGCCATCCCCTCTTCACGTCAATCAGACGAGGAGCGGCCGCCGCCTGCTAGGCTGCCAAAGGTACGTTACGGGACTCGCGCAAGCATATCACTTCTGTCATCAAAGTCAACTTAACGGATTGTCATGTTCATTTTCGATGCCGGCTTCGTCCAGAATCTCCGGATCGCTGTAGGTGGCTATCTCTTTCCCCTGGTAGACGGTTAGGACGAAATCATCCCTTGGTAAATCCGCAGTCTCCACGAGGTCCATGTCTATACGATCACGAAATTCTTCGATTTCGTGATCGGTGATTTGTTGGCTCGAATCCCTCTCGACAACTAACAGGCCATAGACCGCATTGTGTGTGAAGTGCAGCTCCACCCTCGCGATCGGCTCTTCGCCCTGGCTGATGAGGTAGGACTCGGAGTGCGAGGTGCGGCAGATTCGGTCGTAGTGAAGATTGTCGAAGCTCAGGTTTTGCATAATGGCCGTTCTCCTTGTCCATCGAAGATGATGTACACCAGGGCATCTTGTAAGTACGTCCGATCGCCATAATAGCTGGCGGGCTTACGGGCGGTCAACGTGCCGGCTTTGTGTTCGCTTGAAAGCGATGGCCCAGACTCCAAGGACAGTGACAGCGACCGGCAGCCACATTCCCAGAGCCCCAACGGCGTTGATGGCAATCAAGCTCCCATGATTCCAGCCCAGCCGCCACACAAACCCCATAATGAGGTCAACTAGAAACCCGCCGAGTGTCACTCCGATCAGCGCTGCATAGGAGAGTGGCGTAGCCACGATGGCCGCGACTGGGATTGCCCACGCAATATACCAGGGCTGGAACCAACTGGTAGCCACGACCAACAGTACCAGGATCGCCCAGAACGAGCTGCCAGCCAGTGTGGTCTGGCTCCGCCAGAGACGGAACACAACTCCCAGGTACATCAGCGCGAAGACGGCTTTGGCACTGTTACTGATGATTGAGGCTGCCTCCTGAAGAGGCAGCAATTCTCTCAGCCAGTAGTAAGCCACAGCGCTCGCAGAGGTCGTGAACCACCCCGACATCTCCTGAAGGATGCCGATGGTCCCGGCGAAGCCCAGCGATATCACGAGGGCCGAAGCGAATGCCAGCGCCGCCAAAGCGTCCAGAGTGACGCCGAGTACCCATTTTCGCCACGGGCCAGCCTGGTCCAGATCGACCAGCAGGAACAGTGGCACCAGGACCGCGGCCACGTACTTTACCAGGCATGCCGCAAGAAGGGCGATGATCGCGCCGCGATGCCACCCCCTTGACTGAAGAAAGAAGGCGAGGGCAACGAACATCATCATCGCGACGTCATTGTGGGCGTTCTCAGCTAACTCCACAAGGAGGAGCGGGTTCCATGCGATCAGGAGTGCGGCCAGCACCGCGGTGTCTGGCTGAGTGCGTCGCAGCGTGAGGTACACCAGCCACGCGATGGCGATCAGGAAAAGGACGGCAGCAATCTTGAATACCAGCAGAGTAGCCAGCAGGTTAGCCCCAGACACTGATCGAAGGATTACGCCGAACACCAGCCAGAGAGGACCATAGTGGGTGGTCTCGTTTGGGTAGTCCAGAAATGGAGAGAGTGGATGGCCGGGGATTGCTGAGACCGGCACGAAGAATGGGTTCGCATGGTAAAGGATGACTGAATCCGCCTCTGCTATGTAAGCGTAGACATCCGCTGCCCCCCCCGGGTAAGAGAGCACTAGGGGCAAGGCTATCGGAATCGCCAAGAGCAGAATTACGGCGACGGAGCGAGCCGTCCGCATGGGGCGAACTGCCCAGACAGCCAAGAGGTAAAGCAGCACCTCGGCGCCCGCCGCGAACGCGAAGCGTAGCATCGAGTCAGTGGTGACTCCGAGCAGCTTGGGTGTATCCAGGTGGGGCGTATCGTAGAAGGCGGGCAGCCACATGAACCTCGTGAAGGTGATCGACCAGACCGCCGCGCTCGTGACAGCTACGACAACCAGTAGGGACCATCGCGCACCGGGGCGAGTCATGAAGCCTTTCATCTCCGGCAGCAATACCTGAAGCCCTCACCGCTCTGTTTCGAGCAAAACTGCCAATCCTGTGCCATCGCGGGTCGCACGTCTGCACCCGGGCAGCGCCAAGGCTCTGACAGGGTGAGGCGCTGATAAAGCGTACGCTGCAGATGAGCATGATGGCAAGGATCAGGGCAGGCACGTTGACCTTCTGTCAACATGGCGGGTAGAATCGCGCGGGCGCAGGACTATCGCTCTAACCTCTCCGTTTGGGGAAATGGCAGTTGCCGGCCACCGGTGCAATTACCCGTATTCGAAGGCGGTACATGGCGGTTCCCCTTGCCATCGCGTTGGCGGTGTGGGGGGAGTGGGCGCTATCCACTCTGAAACTGGAATTCGACGGAGTCATACTGTTCTCCGCCGCTCTCGCGCTATTTGTCACGGTGGTTCTGCCTGGACAGCGTCTTGTTAAGCCCGCCGCAATCGCGACTCCCTCGTATGCGCCGTCGACGGTGTCCGTCACTCCTCACCAGTGGCTGCTGCTGGCCGGCGCGTTGGGGTCTGCAGTTCTCACGTGGCTTTTTTCTGATGGCAATCGCTTCCGACCGGAGACGTTGCTATTCTGGTTTCTGGCCTGTGCTCTTTACGTCTGGGCACTGTGGGACAGAGATCAAGGTGCCGGGATGGAGTGGCGCGAGCGAATCCGCGGTCTCGCTGGACAGCAGCTAAGGATTTCGTGGAGTTTTGTTGGACTCGTTCTGGTGGTAGTGCTGGCGGCATTCTTCCGCTACTACCAGATAGCAGCTATTCCGTCGGACCCGACCAGCGATATCGCTGAGAAGCTTCTGGACGTGAGAGACCTGCAAAACGGTCAGTACCACATCTTCTTTCCGCGTAACACCGGCCGTGAGCCGCTCGAGTTCTACATGGCGCTCCCGTTTGTCCAGGTTTTCGGGCTTACTCACCTGGCCCTCAAGACCCTGACTGCCACTGTGAGTCTTCTCACCATACCGCTGGTTTTCCTGATCGGAAGGGAGATCGTGGATTCTCGTTTCGGGTTGCTGGCGGCATTTTTTCTTGCTGTGTCCAAGTGGGACGTCGCCATCGGCCGAATCGGGCTCCGTTTTCCCTACTACCCATTCTTCGTGGCACTGGCCTTTTTCTTCCTCTTACGGGCAGTACGCCGCGGCAACAGAAACGACTACCTCTTGTGCGGCCTGGTATCAGGCGTCGGGCTGTACGGCTATAGCCCTTTCCGAGCTATGGCGCTAGTCATTCCCGGTGTGGTGCTCGTGAGGCTCGCCGTTCAACGCAAGGACGGGCGGAACGCTGTTCTCGCGACGGTGAAGAATACCGCGGTGTGCGTAGGTGCTGTAGTCCTCGTCTTCATCCCACTGGGTCACTACATGTTTGAGAACCCCGGGATGTTCTGGTTCCGGGCCATCACGCGTGTTTCCGGCGCGGCGAACTCGCTGCCTGCTAATCCCGTGGGGGTCCTACTCT
>JAJYKO010000565.1 GCA_021788565.1 Chloroflexota bacterium | reverse complement strand
AACTGCCACCAGCGACATGGCCGGTCTGTGCTGCTATACTTAAGCACAGTTCGGCAGGAGGTGGGCAATGGAGGAGAAGGAACTCATTCACCGGCTGATCACGAGCACAGGCGCGCTCTACGAGAACGGCCACTACAGGTATTCCTCTGCCCTGCACGGCTCAGTCTACGTGGAGAAGGACCGAGTCCTGGCAAACGTGGACGTGGCGAGCAAACTGTGCTATCGCATCGCCCGACACTACTTCACCGATAGGATTCAGGTAGTAACAGGACCCTCAATGGGCGGCGCAATGATGGCCCCCTTCGTCGCCTACTACCTTGAGCCCAAGGCCATCTCGGTCTATGCCGAGGGTGAGCGCGACAACCGCTTCTTCCGTCCCTCAGTCGTCGACATGATCGCCGGTAAGCGCGTGCTGGTGGTAGAAGACGTGCTGGAAACCGGCGGCTCAGCCCTCAGGGTAATCGAGGCGGTGGAGAGGGAAGGCGGCGAGGTCGTCGGCATAGCGGCAATCTGGAACCGCGGCAATGTCAGCTTCAAGTATCCGCTCTTCTGCCTGGTGGAGCACGAAGTCTACGAGCCGGGGGCCTGCCCCATCTGTAAGGAAGGAAAGATACCGCTGGAGAGTCCCCCAACCCTCCGTTAGTGGCTTCGGGGCTATGAAACAGCCGGTCCGACGAGATGTCGGACCGGCTGTTTTGTATTCGATTGTCTATTCTGTTGTGGGAGGCGGAGCCTCCACATCAACAAGAGCACAAATCGTGCCCAGGGGATCTTCTACTGGCACGGTTCACCGTTGGGGTCGCAGTGCCGCTGAGGGCTCGGGAGGACGATGGGAGGGCGAAGCTCCTGCTGAGCCGCCAGTTTCCTACCGACGTGGCGGCTCGCCGGGAGGCTCGCCCTCCCCGACTGTAACCCCGTCTGCCCTCCCTCCTGAACCATCCCCTTCTACTGGGTCGCGGCCTTCGCCTCCGGGATCAGGGGCTTGACCTGCTCCTCGAAGTCCTTCATGTACTTGCTGAACTCGTCAGGGTTCATGTACTGCTGGGTGAGAGCGGCCTCCTCCATCTTCTTCGAGACGCCCGGGTCCTTCATCGCCTCCTGCATAGCCTGGGAGATGGCCCAGACGATTTCCTTCGGGGTACCCTTGGGAGCCGCCAGACCGCGAGACGAGGAAGAGTACAGCTTGATGCCCTGCTCCTCGGCCGTCGGCACGTCCGGGAAGAACCTGGAGCGCTGCTTGTCGGTGACGGCTATGCAGCGCATCTTCCCCCCCTTGATCTGCGACATGAAATCGCCCACGTTGTTGAAGGCGACGTCGATGTGGCCGCCGAGGATGGCGGTCTGCACGGGAGCGCTTCCGGTGAAGTGGACGATGGCCATCTTCACGCCTGTCGCCCGCTGGAAGTTGAGGATGTTCAGGTGGTCGTCACCCAGGACGCCCGTGGTCGACGCTTTGATCTTCTCTGGGTTGGCCTTGGCATCGTCGACGACATCCTTCAGCGTCTTGTACTTGCTGTCCGCGGAGACATAGATGGCGCCGGGGTCGAAGACGTGGAGGCCGATGGGCTCGAAGCTATCCAGGGTGAACGTGGCCTTGCGATCTGGATCCAGGTAGATGGTCTGCACGGCTGGCGCGCTAATGTTGCCGACGGTGTAGCCGTCCGGCTTGGCCTTAGCAAGCTCGGCGATGCCTACCTGAGAGCCCGCGCCGGCCTTATTGACGATTTCGATGGGCTGGCCGAGGGTCTTCTCCATCAAGGGGGCGATCATCCGGAAGCCGACGTCGGTGCTGCCTCCCGCATCCCACGGGATAATCATCTGGATCGGCTTCTTCGGCCAGTCGACCGGCTTCCCAACGGGGGCTGCCGCCTGGGCGGCGGGAGCAGTGGTGGCTGCCGGCTGAGCCGCGGGCGCGCTCGTCGCGGCCGGCTTAGGAGCCTCGGTCGCCTTGACCGCTGGCGCTGAAGTGGGGGCCGGTGCCGGAGCAGCGGTCGAACAGCCGGTGACGGTCAGCGTCACGGCCGCCGCCGCGGCCAGGCAGAGCCCCAGAATACGGTTGCGAGTCATAGCTCTTCTCCTTCCTTGAATTTGGTTCTAAGTCCGGCCGCCCAACGACTCGGTTCGGGCTCTCCAGCACAGTGCCGGAGTGGAGGACGCCGATCAACTGATGGCGGACACGGACACATGGCTGGGCTGGTCATTCCAGAATGCCTGCTGCCGGCCGCGTTACAGCCCTAATACCTCCTTTCACACGGGAATCTCACCAGTAGACGACCACAGTGATCCTTACTTGTAGGGCAGACCGCCGCGTCCTCCTGCCCGGTTGCGCGGGCCGGCAGCTCTGCCGGTCCCCACAGGTCAAATCTTCTGCAGTATAGCGTTAGAAATGTCTGATTCGGCAGCGGCGAAGGGAGCCCGGGTCGAAGACGACCCGGGCTCCGAAACCGGCTACAGTTGAGAGTCTTCGCCGCGGACGCGATTGGTCAAACGGAAGACAGTGCTCAGAATGAAGATCGCCGCCACCGCCAGCAGGAAAGCCGAGATTGGCCTCGTGAAGAACACCGAGAAGTCCCCCCGGCTGATCTCCAGGCTCTGCCTGAGACCTCGCTCCATCAGCGGTCCCAAAATCAACGTCAGCACGAGCGGCGCCAGTGGAATATCGAGCTTCCTGAACAGGTAACCGAAAATGCCCCACATGAGCATGGCGCCAACGTCAAACACCGAGTTTTGCAGACTGTAGGCCCCGATTACCATGAAACCGACGATCAGGGAGTACAGGATGGAGTAAGGGATCTTCAGCACGGCCACCCAGAGAGGTATCATCGGCAGGTTCATGATGACCAGGATCAGGTTCCCGATGTACAGGCTCGCGATGACCGCCCAGACGAAATCCGCGTGCTCCTTGAACAGGAAGGGACCGGGGATGAGGCCGTTCATCATGAAGGCGCCCATCAGGATGGCGATGGTGGGCGAGCCGGGGATCCCGAGAGTCAGGAGCGGGATCAGGGCCGCGTTGGCGTAGGCGTTGTTAGCCGTCTCGGGGGAGGCTACGCCCTCGATCATGCCCGTCCCGAACTTCTCGGGGTACTTGCTCATCTTCTTTTCGAATACGTAGGCTATGAAGGTGGGCACGATGGCGCTGACGCCTGGAATGAGGCCGAGGAAGAAACCGACCGCGGTGCCTCGAACTATGGGCCAGAAGGAGGCCTTCCAGTCGTTCCAGGACATCCAGAGGTCGCTGAGTTTGGTCTCGAAGATGCTGGATGCCTCGGCTTCCGCGTTGACCAGGATCTCTCCGAGGCCAAAGGCGCCCATGGCCACGGGCACGATGTCGAAGCCGTCGAGGAGCTCCGTCATGCCGAAGGAGAAGCGGGGGGCGCCCATCACGGGGTCTATGCCAACCATGGCAACCATGAGCCCGAACACCGCCGACAATAGGGCACGAACCAGGCTTTTGCCGGCGAGACCCGTGACGAGCGAGAGCCCCACGACCATCAGAGCGAAGAACTCCGGCGGCCCGAACTTGAGGGCAAGGGCGGTCAGCGGCACGGCCAGAATCACCAGGCCCATGGTGGCCACATTGCCGCCGATGAAGGAGCCTATGGCAGCAACGGCCAGGGCGGGTCCCGCGCGGCCCCTCTTGGCCATCTCGTAGCCCTCGATGCAGGTAATGGCGGATGCCGCCTCGCCGGGCACGTTCACCAGCACCGAGGTGATGGTACCGCCATACATTGCGCCATAGAAGATGGCGGCCAGCATGATGATGGCGGGGGTCGGATCCAGGACGAAGGTGATGGGGATCAGGATGGCGGTGCCGGCCGCGGGACCGACACCGGGGAGTACGCCGATCAGGGTACCCAGCAGACAACCGATGACCGCGAACATGAGGTTGGTCGGCTGCAGGGCTATGGAGAAGCCGTGCATCAGGTAGCCGAAGGATTCCACTTATCTCCTCCTAGAACCCGAACATACCGATTGGCAGGGGAACCTGCAGTGCGTCGTTAAACAGCCAGAAGGCCCCCCAGCTTCCCACTGCCGTTACCGCCGCCATGGTAACCAATCCCACGATGCCCTTCTGCCTGCCGAGGGTCGTCAGCAGGAAGGCGAAGAAGATCGCCATCACCAACCGGAAGCCGAGGTTATCCATCGTCACCACGACGAAGATGATGGAGACGATCACTGCCAGGGCTTTGAGGTAGCCGGCCCTGCTGGCCCAGAAGTCGTCGGGCATCGGGTCGGACTTGCCGAAGGTGGCCTGGTAGAACATGATCCCCGCCAGGATCATCATCATGATGGCGAGCCAGAAGGGGAAGAAACCGGGGCCGGGGCCGAGGGTCGTGTAGTACTTCAACTCCACGGCCTGCTGCGCAATGAAGGCCGCGAAGAGGAAGGACACTACCGCGGTAATCTGATAGGGGCGCTTCATACTCAACCCTTTCTACCGATAATGCCGTCTCTATTTAAACGAGGGTGTAGTGGAGGCACGAGGCACAACGGATTCTATTCGCCGCCATCCCCGTTGAGAACCGGCTGAAACTGGTTGAATATGAACAGTATGATCGGAACCGCCGGGGTACGAGACAACTTCCTAACGTGGGGACAGCGGAGGGTTCGGGGAAGGGGTGGCCGACGAGACTGGACCTTATGCGAGGTGCCGAACAGGCGTGCGCGGCGCCAACTCGTCAGGCCACCCGACAGCGTTGAGGAGGTTCTGACATTCTGTCTATGCTCCGAACAGTCCCATGCTGATCACTCGATAGAAGACCAGCGCTATCATCGCGATTAAGTAGAGCCGGAGCGCCATCAGGGAGTACCTCACGCTCCTGGTCAT
>JAJYKO010000564.1 GCA_021788565.1 Chloroflexota bacterium | reverse complement strand
CAAATTTGAGTAATCCTTACCTCGCGCCGTCGTTGTATCATATACGGCAGTCGCGGCACCGCCGCCACGGAGAGCCGGACCGCTCATTCGACAGTGCCTATCCCCGAGATCTTGCAAGCAGGAGAGTATCGTGAGAAAGTTTCGATTCATGGTGGTACTTCTAGCTGCGCTGCCTCTGTTGTTTCTTTCGCCGACAACAGGCTCCGCGCAGCAAACGCTAGACTACGACATATCGAATGGCCACTTTTACACTCAGGCCGACGGATCGCCCCTCGGGACGAATCCCACCGGATACTCCGTAACGAACGACAACGGTGTCCTTTTCTGGGATGCCTATCAGAAGTACGGCGGCCCCTACGTCCTGGGTTTTCCGGTGACCGGGCGCTTCCTCTACGATGGATTCGTTACCCAGGCGATGCAGAAGGCCGTGTTCCAGTGGAGGCCTGATACCGGCCAGGTCGACTTCCTGAACACCTTCGACGCCCTGCACGATAAGGGCAAGGACGACTGGCTCCTGGCGTACCGCCAGACGCCCAAGCCGTTCGACACGAGTCCAGACACGGGGCTTTCCTGGGACCAGGTCGTGGCGAGGCACCTCGCGTTCCTGGACCAGAACCAGGCGATCAAGAATGTGTTCCTGTCGGATCCATCATGGCTGGATCACTACGGTCTGCCAGTATCCTACGCTGACGAGGGCAACAGCTTCGTGATCAGGGCCCAGAGAGCTACCTTCCAGTACTGGAAGCAGGACGTCCCGTGGGCGAAAGCGGGGGACGTGACGGTGGCCAACGGTGGGGACCTCGCGAAGGAGGCGGGACTGTGGCCATGGGATGCGACGGTTCCGTCGTTGCCCCCGTCCAACGTGCAAATCTCCATAGGGACTCCGGCGGGAGGCAGCACCGGGTACAAGGCCAAGAGCCCCGAATACAGCATGGATATCTTCATCTACGGTTTCGCATCAACCGCGGCTCGGGATCTTCAGAAGGTGAAGGATGCCAACTTCGGCTGGCAGCGAACCTATGTCCAGTGGAAGGGCATCGAGACCGCGCGGGGGCAGTTTGACTGGACCCAGATGGACCAGGCTGTGCAGGCCTCCAATGCCGCTGGCATCAAGATGATTGTGAGCGTGGACGAGGGCCCAGCCTGGGCGAGGGCAGATGGGGTCGCGAACGGGCCCCCGGACAACACCCAGGATTTCCGCGACTTCATATACGCCATGGTCAGCCGGTACAAGACGGGCAGCCCGCACGGCCACATCGACGCGGTCGAGATGTGGAACGAACCCAACCTGTCGCGGGAATGGGGCGGGCAGACGCCGAACGCTACCCAGTACGTTCAGCTGTTGAAAGCCGGGTATGAGGGCGCGAAGTGGGCGGACCCGACTGTGACGGTGTTGAGTGCCGCGCTGACGCCGACCGGAACCTACGACAGCACGTCCACGCCGGACGACACGTACTTGCAGCAGATGTACGATGCCGGGGCGAAGGCCTACTTCGACGTGCTGGGCGCGCACGGAGCTGGGTACAAGGCTCCTCCGCAAATGAGCCCTGACCAGGTGGCCGCCGACCCGAGCTACGGGGGCAACAGGATCTTCGCGTTCAGGCACGTAGAAGATTTGCGGAGTATCATGGTCAAGAACGGGGATAGCGCGAAGCAGGTCTGGATAACCGAGTTCGGCTGGACCACGGATCCGATCCACCCCGAATACGCATGGTTCAAGGTCACTCAAGACCAGCAGGCTCAGTACATAGTGGGCGCGTACAAATGGGCGGCGGACAACTGGGCCCCATGGATAGGTGTGATGAGTGTCTGGAACATTCCGGAGCCCGACTGGACGCAGGACCGCGAGGAGTACTGGTGGTCCATTACGAACCCGGATGGCAGCGTTCGGCCGGCCTACACCCAGCTGCAGCAGGCACGTCAGAGCGGGTACCTGCCGTAGTGCTCTCCGGGAGGTGAGCTGCTGCACCGCCGGATTTCATGGTTTTCCTGAGTGCTCCTAACCTACGAGTAACAGATTGGCCGCCTGTGCTATACAGGCGGCCAATCTGTTCGTCTGGTCTGCAGACTGCTGGCTCGCGTTGACTGAGGTCTGGATAGAATGTTCTTCTATCCAGACCTCGCGCGGGTGCTCGGCTATCGTGCCCAGCGCCTTGCCAGAAATCCACCCCCCAGGACAGCAAGCCCAGCAAGTGTCAGGAGCAGGACAGTAGTGCCTGACCCACTTGGAGGCTCGCCGGTATTGGGTAGCGCGCCAGGCGCCGTTGTGGTCGCCGTTGCCGCCGGTGTGGCGGCGCTAGTAGCGGCCGGGGTGGCCGCAGGCGTCGCACCTGCTCCGGCAGCCGCGCTGGTGGCCGTCGCCGCCGGTGCCGATGTGGCCGCCGGTGCCGACGTAGCAGCGGGCGCGGACGTAGCAGCGGGCGCGGATGTAGCAGCGCTCGTCGCGGCTGGGGCAGGAGTTGCCGCGCTAGTCGCGGCGGCAGACGTCCCTGCTGTTGGTGTTCCTGATGGCGTAGCTGTCTGAGCAAACGCGGGTACTAACAGGAACATGAACATGGCGACCGCTGCCAAAGCCAGGGCCGCGGTCATCCCGAACGTTTTCTTCATTGGTGACGACTCCTTCTCGTTGTCTAGGACTGTTGTGATTCGCTCGTCTTGGAGCAACTACCGGCCAGCAGCCAGACCGCCGTCGGCATTCGCATGTCGCGTGCCCGCTTTTCGTCCGAGGCGTAGTTCATTGCCCTGCTCCCTGTTCTGGAACGACCCAACAGAGCCTTTGCCATTTGCAGCGAAGCTCAGGTTGCTCGCTGCGGCGAACCGTGCAAGGCGGCAGTTGTGGCTCTGACTCACTGCCTAACTGGCCATAATTCGCGGCGTGGTATCGGGTATACTGAGGATGTTCGGCCTAACTGCTGTCAGTTGGTAGGGGTGACGGCTGGGGAAGGGCGACCGCTGGAGGACACGGCGCATGGGAGGGTTGGGGTGTGGGTGCGGGCTCGTCGCCGCCTTGCTTGCATTGGCGACGGCTCTCCCTTTTCTAGGCTGGGCCAACTGGATTCTGACGCTGCCGGCGGCGATCCTGACTATCATATTCAGTTTCGCCGGCCTCTTGACCGACGGCCGCAAAGACACAGCTGTGGTAGGACTGATACTGGGCGTAACGGTGCTGTTCTGGGCACTGTTCCGCCTCGCTCTCGGGCACGGCGTGCTCTAGTCCGGCAGTTCCCCGTACACGAGTTTGCCGCCGACCACGGTGGCTTCGATCTGCGTCTCCAGGAAGAGCTCAGGCGGGCCCGTGAGGGGGTCTTTCGATAGCACCACGAAATCTGCCAGCTTGCCGGCTTCCAGTGATCCCTTGATCGATTCCTCGCCGCTGGAGTAGGCCGACCCCAGCGTGTGTGCTCTGAGTGCCTCGGCCGGTGTCAACCTCTGTTCCGGATTCCAGCCGCCCTCTGGCAGACCACTGGGGGTCCGCCGGGTTACTGCCGCGTACAGCCCAGACATCGGGTCGATCTGCTCCACCGGACAGTCGGAGCCGAAGGCCAAGGGTGCCCCGGCGTCCAACACCGAACGCCATGCGTAGGCTCGTTCGGTCCGGCCGGCCCAATGTCTCTCGGCCACCAGCCAGTCCGCGGTGGCGTGGCTGGGCTGCATCGACGCAATCACTCCCAGTCTCCCCAGATGCTCCGCGTCACCAGGGCCCAGCAACTGGACGTGCTCGATCCTCTGGCGGAGGCCGGCCAAACGCCACGCTCCAGCGGTCTCCGCGTAAACGTCCAGCGCGATTTGGTTGGCGGCATCCCCGATTGCGTGAACCGCGGTCGCGATGCCCGCCGCGGCCGCTCTCAGAACGACGTCCCGGAACGCATCCGGCGACATCGTCTGGATGCCCACGTACTTGGAACCGGTATATGGCTCCAGCATGAAGGCAGTCTGAGATCCCAGCGCGCCGTCCAGGAACAGCTTCAAGTGACCCAGGCGCACCCACTCATCGCCAAAGCCGGTGCGCAGCCCTAACTCGATCGCGTGGTCCAAGCCATCCTTCCAGAGGTGACAGCACACCCGTGCGCTGAGCTTCCCACGGGAGCGCAGGCCCTGAACAGCCCGGAACGTTCTGGCGTCCTCGAAGCTCTGGAGCCCGGTGAGTCCCTTGCTCGCCGCGATGCGAAGGGCACCCGCTACCGCGGCTTCGCACTGTTCCTCCGATGGCGGGGGAACCACCGCGAACAGGGGCGCTCTGGCGCCCTCCCTGAGCACACCGGTGGGAAGCCCGTTCGTGGGGTCGCGGACGATCTCGCCATCGGGCGGATCTTCGCTCTCGGGGCCGATTCCAGCTATCTCGAGCGCCCTGGAGTTGACCCAGAGGGCGTGCAGGTCCTTGCTCGCCAGGAGCATGGGGTTGTCCGGCGCGACCCGGTCCAGCTCGTACCGGGTGGGAAGGCGGCCAAAGAGGTTGCGGTCCCATCCCGTGCCGCGTATCCACTCGCCCGGTCCGGCCGGCCCCACGGCGGCTTGCACCAGACCGAGGGCTTCCTCCACAGAGGCAGCACCCTGGAGATCCACCTCGGTTAGGGCGAGCCCGAAGCTAAGCAGATGCAGGTGAGCGTCGATGAGTCCCGGGATAATGGTGCGACCGTCCAGGTCCACTCGACGCGAACCAGGTTCCACCAGCGGATCGATGTCTGCGGTGCGTCCCAACGCTATGATCCGGCCATCACGGACCGCCATAGCTTCGGCAACTGGATTGTTCTCATCGACCGTGTAGATTTTGGCATTGACAAGAATGAGATCGGCTGACACCAGCGCCTCCTTGTGATCGTACGGCCTTCGAATTGAGAG
>JAJYKO010000563.1 GCA_021788565.1 Chloroflexota bacterium | reverse complement strand
GCAATACCACGTTCATCAGCCCACGTACCCCCGGTAGTTGTGTTCGATCTCCGGCACGGAGTCGCCGCCGAACTTCTCCAGGAAGGCATCCGCCAGCACCAGCGCCATCATCGCCTCGCCCACCACTCCGGCAGCTGGAACTACGCACACGTCGCTCCGTTCTATCGCGGCGTTTACCGGCTCCTTCGTCAGAAGGTCCACCGATGGGAGCGGCTTCATAAGGGTCGGGATCGGTTTCGCGGCACACCGCAAGACTATCGGCTCCCCGTTGCTGGTACCTCCCTCGATGCCGCCGGCATGGTTACTCAGCCGTTCCCAGTTCGCCGCACCCTCGGCTACCACGTCGTGGAAGGCCGAGCCCTGTATCGTGGCGCTGCCAAATCCCTCGCCCACCTCGACTCCCTTGACCGAGTTGATACTCATCAGCGCTGCCGCCAGCTGGCTGCTCAGCTTCCGGTCCCAGTGGACGTGACTTCCGAGCCCTGCCGGCACTCCGTAGGCCACGACCTCGAAGACTCCTCCCAGCGTGTCGCCGGTCACGCGAGCCTTATCTATTGCCGCGACCATCTCCTCCGACGCGGACGGATCCCCGCAGCGAACTGGCGACGTCTCGACCCCTTCCCAGAACCGCTCGGCCCGCTTCCCCCAGGCTCCCCGCCGATCTGTGCCAACCCACTCCGGCGGCTGTCCGCGGACGACCCCGATGTCGACGGTGTGGCTGCGGATCTCGATCCCAAATTGGGTCAGAAGCTTGCGCGCTACCGAGGCGAGGGCGACTCTCATCGCGGTCTCCCTGGCGCTGGCTCGCTCCAGCACGTTCCTAACGTCGTGGTGACCGTACTTCAGCGCACCCGCCAGGTCGGCGTGCCCCGGTCGCACCCTCGTGACCGGTGGCACCGGCTCGACCGGCGGCTCGATGCTCATCCGCTCCGTCCAGTGGGCCCAGTCGCGGTTCTGGACCTCGAGTCCGATTGGACTTCCCAGGGTGAGTCCGTGGCGGATTCCGGAAAGGAGCCGCGCCTCGTCCTTCTCTATCTTCATCCGGCCGCCCCGACCGTGTCCGCCCTGGCGCCGTCGCAAATGAACGTTGATGTCCTCCGCGGATAGCGGCAGGCCCGCCGGCATGCCTTCCAGCACGCCTACCAGCGCCTGTCCGTGGGACTCCCCGGCCGTTAGCATCCTCAGCACTCTAAGCATCGTGTGCCCCTCGCCGTAATCGTCTTGTCCTGCCGGTGCGTATCCCGCGCCCTGGGGCAGATGGATGGCTGCCCACGGGAATCACCGGGGCTGGAGTCGGCCGAAGCGCGGCCTCGGCGGCACCGAGCATGACCTCAACGGGTGCCTTCAATCCGGTCCATAGCTCGAAAGCGGCAGCTCCCTGGTACGCCAGCATCGGAAGTCCATCCAGTGTCCGCGATCCCATCCGAGCGGCGTCCCACAGCAGCCGCGTCGGTCGCGGGTTGTAGATGAGATCCATAACCAGGGCATTCGCCGGGATCGCCTTCGCCGATAGGGGACGCTCTTCAGGCAGCAATCCCACGGAGGTAGCGTTGATCACCAGGTCGCAGTCGCTCAGCAGCTCCTGCCACTCTTCCGTGTCCCGTCCCCAGCTCCCTACCGCCACCTCGGTCCACTCACCCCAGCCCTGAGCCGCCTCCGCCAGCCGCTGCGCCCTTTCCAGACCGCGATTAAACAGCCGTATCACCCTCGTCCTGCTCCGCACGAGGCTCCACAGCACTGCCCTCGCGGCACCGCCTGCCCCGAGCAGAGCTACCACCTTTCCTTCGGGATCGAAGCCTCCGTCGTCGCTCAGCGCTCGCAGGAACCCAACGCCATCCGTGTTGTTTCCGATCAGTCGGTCTCCGTGGACCACGACGGTGTTGACAGCGCCGATACCGGCCGCCTCCGGAGTCACCTCATCCAGCAGCGGCAGAACGGCTTCCTTGTGGGGGACGGTCACGTTAATCCCGCCCCACTCACCTCCCCTCAGCTCTTCCACAAACGCAGGCAGGTCATCCGGAGCCACCTCTACCCGTTCGTACCGCGCCTCGACGCCCAGGGCGTCCAGCGCCGCCTGGTGCATGGCGGGCGAGATGCTGTGCTTGATGGGATACCCGATCACTGCCAGCCGCTTCACAGGCCGCCCTCCCTCGAAAGACGTTCCAGCTCGTGCCAGAAGTCTGGATAGGATACGTCCGCGGCCTGCGAGCCGTCGACCACTGTTTCGCCTTCCGCAACCAGCCCCGCGACGGCAAGTGCCATCGCCATCCTGTGGTCGCCGTAGCTCTGGCATCGAGTCCCATGAAGCTTTCGGCCGCCTCGGACCGACAACCCGTCTCGGAACTCCCGAACCTCGGCCCCCATGCGGCCCAGTTCCGCCACCAACGCGGCCACCCTGTCCGTCTCCTTGACCCGAAGTTCGGACGCATCGGTGAAGACCGTCTCCCCGTCCGCAAAGGCTGCGGCTACCGCCAGCACAGGGATCTCGTCAATCAGCCTGGGCACAAGATCCCCGGCGATGCGCGTCGCGTTCAGGACGCTGGAGCGCGCCACAAGGTCGGCCACAGGCTCCCCGGCGCGCTCGCCACGTGGCACGACCTCTATAGCCGCTCCCATCGCCGCCAGCGCCTCGAGGATACCGGTCCGGCCGGGATTGATCCCCACGTCTCTCACGACGATCTCTGCGTCGGGGTGGATGGCGGCCGCCACCAGCCAGAAAGCGGCGGAGGAGATGTCCCCAGGAACGTCGACGCTCATCGCGGAGAGGCGCCGTCCAGGCATCAGCGTGATCACGCCGCCGTCGACGCGCAGGTCCGCTCCCTGGGCGCTCAACATTCGCTCTGTGTGGTCGCGCGAAAGCTGAGGCTCACGCACCCTGGTCGTGCCCTCGGCGAACAGTCCAGCCAGCAGCAGCGCGGACTTCAACTGCGCGCTGGCGACAGGGAGGGAGTAGTCGATAGCCGTCAGGTGAGAGCCACGGATCGCCATGGGGAGAAGGCTGTCACCGTTCCTCCCCCAGAGCTGCCCTCCCATCTGCCGCAAGGGCTCGATGATCCGCTTCATCGGGCGGATACGTAGAGAGCCATCGCCTGTGATGACCGAGAGGAAGTCCTGGCCCGCCAGAAGCCCTGTGAGGAGCCTCGTGGTGGTTCCGGAGTTGCCCGCGTCCAGCACGTCCTCAGCTTCGCGCAGGCCGCGAAAGCCGCCCCCGACGATCCTGATCGTCCCGTCCGGCCGCACTTCGAGGTCAACGCCAAGCGCCTTAAGGCAGCGCATGGTCGACGTACAGTCGGCGCCCGGGCCCAGGTTGGAGATAATCGCCTCCCCCTCGGCGATCGCGTTGAGCAGCAGCGCGCGATGGGAGATGGACTTATCCCCCGGCACGCGCAGCTCACCGCGTAGTCGCTTGGCCGGGTGAACCAGGCGATGTTCCATCAGCGAGATACCACGGCGCCATTGCGCTCGGCTGGCAGCCCCCTGCCCATGGCGGACCCGAGAATGCGCAGAGAGTCCATCAACTCGGCGAAGTTCGCCGGACTCAAAGATTGAGGACCATCGGAAAGCGCGGTGTCCGGCGAGGGATGGACCTCTATGATCAAACCGTCGGCTCCGGCCGCCACCGCTGCCATCGCCATAGGCTTCACGAGGTACCACTTCCCGGTTCCGTGGCTCGGATCCACTATCACCGGCAGGTGGCTCAGCCTCTTCACGATCGGTACGGCGCTGAGATCGAGCGTGTTCCGCACGGCCGTTTCGAAGGTCCTGATCCCACGCTCGCACAGAATCACCTTGAAGTTGCCCGAGGCCATAACGTATTCGGCCGCCATTAGCCACTCCTCGATGGTCGCCGCCATGCCTCTCTTAAGCAGCACCGGCTTGTCGACGCTCCCCACCTGCTTCAGAAGAGGAAAGTTCTGCATGCTGCGCGCGCCGATCTGAAGGATATCGGCGTGCTCGGCTACGGGACGAACCTGCTCCGGCTCCATTACCTCGGTGATGATCTTCAGCCCGGTGCGCTCCCTCACCTCGGCGAGGATGGCGAGACCCTCCTCGCCCAATCCCTGGAACGAGTATGGCGAGGTACGAGGTTTGTAGGCTCCGCCCCTGATGATCTTGGCGCCGGCCGCCTTCACCGCGAGGGCAGTTTCCATCATCTGGTCCAGGCTCTCCACGGAGCATGGCCCCGCCATCACGGTGACGTCACCGCCGCCGATCTCCACATCTCCCACGCGCACGACAGTGTCGGATGGACAGAACTCCCGACTCGCCAGTTTGTACGGTTTGCTGATGGGAGTGACAGTTGCCACCCCCGGCAGCATCTCCAGCTGTTCGCCCAGCTGCGGCTCGAATCGGGTTCCTATAACGCCTATCACGGTTCGCTCCTCCCCGCCAGAACGGTGGCCCTGCAGCCCCTTGCCTTCCAGGCGCGCCAGGACACCCTGGATCTGCGCCTCCGTTGCCTTGCTGGACATCACGACTATCATCGTCTGCCTCCCTACTCTTTCTCATCGTCTGTTCGCAGGTAAAACAAAAAGCAGAGGATTTTGTCCTCTGCTTCTACGGCACGACGGGATCTCGCGGTTCCTCAGCGTCTTACGCTACACAGGAACCCCGCCATGCCGGCTCGTAAAGTAGTAATACCAGAAACTAGCTTGCGTTCTCATGCCTTCCAACAACCTATGCCCCAGCTACCTGGACCAGGTTACTCAGGAGTATAGAGTACCTTCTTCAGCGATGTCAATAGCGATTTTCTCGAGATCAGGCCGCGGACATGATTTGCGACGCTGCCCTCGAGGCTCAATAACCTCGAGGGCAGCACTTTCGGCAAGCTTCGCGCCACGA
>JAJYKO010000562.1 GCA_021788565.1 Chloroflexota bacterium | reverse complement strand
GAAGATGCTCTCCCGGAACTGCCAGGTCAGGACCTCTGGGAGACCACCAAAAACCGCGGTCAGAAGAACCGCCAGCGAGCGATAGACGATTCCAATCTTGCAGCGGGATTTCCCCACGTCGTGGAGCAGACCGGACTTGAGCAAGGCCGTGTCCGTGATGCCAGCGGCCAGAAGCGAGCGCAGCACCCCGATAGAGTGGCGCTGATCGGCTGGCTCCATCTGGCTGAAGAGTTCGACCTCCGCCGACGATAGGTATCGATTGACGATCGCCCAATCGGCGGGCTGCGCCCGGGCGTTCAAGTTGTTCAGCCCTTGACGTACCCGGTAGATCGGCTGCACGCGGTCACCTGCCGATGATTGTCTGAAAGATGAATGCGATGGGAGGGCCGATCACGCGGCTTATCACGTCGATCTTCAGGACGTACGGGACGAAGAAGAAGAGGAGCAACAGCACTCCCGGGCCGTACTGGGCCAGGGGCGCGATGCGGAGCGCCGCGCGTTTCGGAAGGATGCCCATCAAGACCGAGAAACCATCCAGTGGCGGAAGCGGAATCAGGTTGAAGACCGCGAGAACGACGTTGATGTATGCGATAGCGTTGACCAGTTGAAGAACTATCATTGTAGTCTGGCTCGGGCCGGCCGGGTTAGTTATGAGTCCAGACACCGCTGAGGGGTAGAGGAAGAACCGATAGAACATCCCGAATACAGTCGCCGTGATGATATTTGAGAGCGGACCCGCTACCGCCGTGAGTGCCATGCCGGTTCTGGGATTGATCCTGAACGCGGACGGATTTACGAAGACCGGTTTGCCCCAACCAAATCCCACGATAAAGAGCGTTACTGTTCCGAGCGGATCCAGGTGTCTGAGGGGGTTGAGGCTCAGTCGTCCCGCGGCCTTGGGGCTTGGATCACCGAGCAGCGTGGCAGTTAACGCATGACTGGCCTCGTGCACAGCGATGGCTATCACGAAGGCCGGCACGAAATAGATCAACTGGTTGAGATTGAAACCCATTCACGCTCCGTAACTGCCCGGCATACACAATTGAGGGTCGCGAGACCCGCGACCCTGCCGAAACCCGACTACACCGATTTAATTATACCACTCCCGCCTGCTGTTGAGGGAAGCGCGTTCGACTGCTACTCTTCGTCGTCTCCCATCAACTGATCCCAGATGCTCTGGACGTCGACGAAAAACCCCTCGTCGGCAGGTGTGTTCAGCCGCATGTGGGAATCGCCCAGAAGCGGTGACGGTTCCAGGGTAGTGTCGCGACCGAGGCCATCTGGCCGGATGCCGTCGGGGGAAAACCCGGCGGGCTCGAAGCCCTCCAGCTCCTTCTGTTGGATCAGCACCTTCACCTTTCCCAGTCCATCGGGGTCCATGAGCTCGTGGATTGCCAGCCTGTTGGCGTCGTAGTCCGAGGCCCTCAGCCCCGCCCCGCGCAAGCTCGCCACGAAGTGATCGATGCCCAGGGCAGAGAGGAACGCGTGCTGAGTCGTGAGACCGGCGGTTTGCAGACCCGCTGCTTCGGCCTCCATGATGAGACTGGTGAAATCGACGTGCGTGGTCATGTCCTGCAGACCCACCCTGACGTAGGGATTATCACACAGGGTGTGCCGGTAGAAGCAGAGCAGGCTGCCGTCCATGTGCCTCTCCGAGTAGAGGTCGCGGGCCGAATATCCGTAATCGATCGTGATAGCAGCACCACGCCGCAGGCCAGTGGCGACGCGGCGGATCCAGGCTAGAGAGTCCAGGTTCACCTCAACTCGTGCTCCTTCGGGCGGAAGGAAACCGAGTCTGTCGAAGTAGGCAGCAAGAGCCGGGGTAGAAGGAGCAGCCTCAATCTCTGAGAGCCTGCCGTCGCGTACGGTCACGAAGATCTCTTTGATCTCGCCGTCATTCACCACCACCCTGTGGACCGGGAAGGCATCCGGTAGTTCATTGGATAGGACAGAACCGTCCACGCTAGCCGGGCGGAGGGCTGGTTCTTCGGAGGTGAGCCAGGTGACGCTGGTCCCGGCATTCCCCAGTTCGGCGATCGCCTGCTGCTGGCGACGAGCGAGTTCGGGGTTGCGCTCGACGATCTCGTATCGGATCGCCCTGTGGAAGTCTGGCGACCACCGTGCAGCGTAGGAAAGGATGTCTCTGGCCATGGCACCGCTGCCGGCTCCCATCTCGACCACGACAAACTGCTCGGGCCGGTCCATCACGGCCCAGACCTGCTCGACCTGGCGCGCAACCAGGGCGCCGAAGGAGGGATGGATCTCCGGGCTGGTAAAGTAGTCGCCGTGCGCTCCCAGTTGGCCCGCGCCGGAGGCGTAGTAGGCGCCTGGCGCCGAATAGAGGGCCATCTCCATGAACTGACGGAAGGTGATCGGCCCCTGCCGGGCTATCGCCTCTCGAATCGCCGCCTCTGTGGTGGTCATTTCGGTCATGTTCGCCTCCTTCTGCGCCGACTTTCGCCGCTAGGAGGTTACCGCCAGGACGGACGGCTGCGCAAGGAGTGCAGCCCGGGCCCATATCGAATCAGGCCTGCATGGTATAATTACGTGTTACCCTGCTCGATGCGGGCGGGGTTCGTACAGCACACGTGATGCTCTGGGAGTCTTTGTGTGACCGAGTTTCGACTCGCCTCCGATTTCGTTCCCACCGGCGACCAGCCTCAGGCGATAGCCAGCCTGCTGGAGGGATTGAAGTCCGGGATGAAGCAGCAGACGTTGCTGGGAGTGACCGGCTCGGGCAAGACGTTTACGATGGCTAACGTGATTGCCCAGATGAACCGGCCCGCGCTGGTGCTGGCGCCGAACAAGACGCTGGCCGCTCAGCTCTGCTCCGAGTTCAAGGAGTTCCTCCCGGACAACGCCGTGGAGTACTTCGTCAGCTACTACGACTACTACCAGCCGGAGGCCTACGTTCCGAAGTCTGATCTCTACATTGAGAAAGACTCTTCGTTGAACGAAGAGATCGACCGGCTGCGCCACTCGGCGACCAAGGCGCTCTTCGAGCGTCGGGACGTGGTGATTGTGGCGTCGGTATCCTGCATCTACGGCCTCGGCTCGCCGGAAGAGTACGGCAATGTGGTGATCAGCCTGAAGAAGGGCGAGCGGCGGAAACGGGATAAGATCCTCCGGTTCTTGACCGACATTCAGTACGAGCGCAACGACTTCAATTTCACCCGCGGCAAGTTCCGCGTGCGGGGTGATACGCTGGAAGTTCATCCTGTCGGAGAGGACCTCGCGATCCGCGTGGAGTTCTGGGGAGATGAGATCGAGCGCATCACAGAGGTGGACTCGCTCACCGGCGAGGTTCTGGTGGAGCGGATGGGTGTCGACATCTACCCGGCGAAACACTTCGTGACGACCCAGGAGAAGCTGGAGGCTGCCCTCAAGGACATCGAGTTGGAGCTGAAGGAACGACTCGCGGAGCTGCGAGCCGACGGGAAGTTGGTGGAGGCCCAGAGGCTCGAGCAACGCACCCGTTACGATGTCGAGATGATGCGGGAGACTGGCTTCTGCAATGGGGTGGAAAACTACTCCAGGCACCTGTCAAGGCGAGAAGCTGGAAGCCAGCCCTGGACGCTGTTGGACTACTTCCCGGACGACTTCATCATGTTCATCGATGAGTCGCACCTCTCCATTCCCCAGGTACGCGGGATGCATGGCGGAGACTACTCCCGGAAAAGGACGCTCGTGGACTACGGCTTCCGGCTGCCGTCGGCATTGGACAACCGACCGCTGACCTTCCCGGAGTTCGAGCGGCACATCAACCAGGTGGTGTATGTCTCCGCTACACCCGGCCCTTATGAGAAGGAGCACAGCCAGCAGGTCGTCGAGCAATTGATACGTCCAACCGGGTTGATCGACCCCGGTGTGGAGATAAAGCCGACGGCCGGGCAGATCGACGACCTTCTGGAGCAGGTGCAGCTTCGGGTCGCGAGGGGCGAGAGGGCGCTGATCACGACGCTCACCAAGCGAATGGCCGAGGATTTGGCGGACTATCTGCGGGAGATGGGGGTTAAGGTCCACTACCTCCACTCAGAGATCGAGACCCTTGAGCGGATCGAGATCTTGCGGGACCTGCGCCTCGGCGTGTACGACGTCGTCGTGGGTATCAATCTGCTGCGAGAGGGGTTGGACCTGCCGGAAGTATCGCTGGTGGCGATACTGGATGCGGACAAGGAAGGGTATCTCCGGTCCGAGGGATCGCTCATTCAGACCATGGGGAGGGCCGCGCGGCACGTGGACGGCACCGTGATCATGTACGCGGATACCGTGACGGACTCTATGCGGCGGGCGATCCAGGAGACCTACCGGCGGCGAAAGCTTCAGGTAGAGTACAACGAGGAGCACGGCATCACGCCCGTGGGGATCAGGAAGGCGATTAAGGACATCTCCAATCGGGTGAAGGCCGTGGCGGAGGCGGCCGTCATCTACGAGGCGTCCGGGGCGCCGATGCCAAAGGATGACATCATGCGGCTGGTGAAGGACCTGGAGATGCAGATGAAGCAGGCAGCCAAGAACCTGGAGTTCGAGAAGGCCGCCCTCCTGCGGGACCAGATCGTCCAACTGCGCCGGGAAATCGCATGATCGGGGTCGGGGATCAGGTGTCGGGGGACCGGAGCCGAAAGCTAGTCCAGGGCACGCGACGCTAGCGAGCGTAGTGTCGCGGCCGGGCGGGCGTGGACATGCCAGAGGGCATGTTCACTGGGGTGTTCCCAGGCTTCCTTTTCCCTCCCCTTGCACAGCTGACAAGGTGGACAAGTGGGGCAAGAATACATAGAGATTCGCGGGGCGCGCGAACACAACCTCAAGAATATCTCCCTGAAGATCCCGAGGGATAAACTGGTGG
>JAJYKO010000561.1 GCA_021788565.1 Chloroflexota bacterium | reverse complement strand
GGTGCTCGTGAAGGGTGGGTACACGCCAGACCTGATCGTGGTGCAGCACGGTAAGCCCGTCCGGCTGAACTTCCGGCGGGAGGAGTCCGCCGCCTGCTCGGAGATGGTGGTCTTCGGGGACTTCGGCAAGAGCGCCAACCTCCCCGAGGGGGAGATCGTGCCGGTGGAGTTCCTGCCCGAGAAGGCGGGGGAATACGAGTTCACCTGCCAGATGGGGATGTTTCGGGGCAAGCTGGTGGTGGAGTAGGCCGCGTTCTTTCAGCGTGGCCTCAGGCTTGCCTCAGGACCGCCTCAGATTGGGTCGCTATGTTGAGGTCGTCGATTTGCGGCATGGGCATTGCGCGGGGGGTGGCCAGGCTGGCACTTCTCCTCGAAGAGGGGCCGGCAGGCAGCCAACTCTCGCGGCGGATTTCCAACAGTGGCGAGAAACAAACTGAACAAGGAGGATACTATGGCAAAGGATCCAGTTTGCGGAATGGAAGTCGACCCGAAGACCGCGCTAAAGGCAGAGCACATGGGGCAGACCTACTACTTCTGTAGCGCGGGCTGCAAGGCTGCCTTTGAGAAGGACCCGATGAAGTACATGGGAGGGCAGCACGAGATGCACCAGGGTGGCCACCATTAGGCGGCCAGCCCACAGCCCTGGAGCCAACAACCGGCGGCCGCTGGCGGCTCTCTAACCTGAACCGGGTAGTATCCGACCGTCAGGAGAAGGCTCCTCCGCTCACATTTGACCGCGAAGAGAGGTGCACTCTTCGCGGTCCCTTCCTCTTACCCCACTTCGCACCAAGGCCCTCATGTGTGGCGAGCCGCACGTCTCCCCTACTCAACCGCGGGCGGCGGGCGACAAAGAATGCAACGGGACGGTTGATGCACCGTCGGGAACTCTCAGCCCTTCTGCAGATTAGCTTCAGATTAACCTCAGATTCGTGCCGTAGATTGTATCTCGTACCGAATATCGGTCCACTCTTGGAGGCGAAATCATGTTAAGACCTGTACACTTCGCAAACGCCCTGACAATCGTGGTCGTCGCGATCCACCTGCTCGGCGGGCTGCTGGCCGCAATATCCGCGGCTACCTTCCTCTCGCTGTTCGGAAGCTGGTTGCTTCTGAATCTCTCGGGGTTCGCGGCGAGTGGGACGTTGGTGACCTGGCAATCGCTGATCACCGGCGCCGTGACGGCGGGCGTCCTGACCTGGCTGTCGGGTGTGGCCTTGGCCCTACTCTATAACGCCCTTGCAGGCGAGCGAAAGATGCGGGCATAGCCGCGCCGTGGCCTGGTGGCATCCTGACCGCTATTCGGGGACATGCCCTCGGCGTCATGTCCCCGAATAGACCGGGAGGAAGATCTGCCTATTGTGAGGAACGAGGGAAACGGCGGCCGGAAGGGTGGGGCCGCAAACAGTAGATCAGAAGCCAGGAGGTTTCGCGGTGATCGAGTTCATTCAGGCCAACGCTTCGTGGTTAGTTCTGGGAGCCCTGTTTCTGTTCATGATGCGGATGCATGGCGGAAGCGGGATGGGCTGCGGCGGAGGCCACCAGCACGGTGGGGACCACGAGGAGCATCGTCCGGACGAAGATAAGGCAAGCCTGCCCCAGCCTAATGACGCGGAAACGGGCAAGGAGAAGGAGCCGGTTGCTAGCAGCAACAACCATTCGGGCAGCTGCCACTAGAGGGGAAGCGCCCCGTGGAAAACGGTATCGAGGGGAACGAGGTTGGCAGGCGTACCTTTCTGAGTTATGTGATCGTGGCGCTTGGAGGTTTCATCGGTGCGGTCATTGGCATCCCAGTGATCGGCTCAGCAGTGTTGCCCGCCCTTCGGACCCGCCGGTCGGCCCCTCTGACCAGCGCTGGGCCGGCCGGTCAATTCTCTATCGGCCGGCCCACGGCCGCCACGGTCACGGTGGTCCAGCGTGACGGCTGGGTCGAAAGTCGTGATGACAGGGGGGCATGGGTAGTGCGGCGGGGCGCAAGCCAGTTCACGGTGTACAACGGCCGCTGCACCCATCTGGGCTGCGCCTACAGCTGGAGGCAGGATGCGCAGGAGTTCCATTGCCCGTGCCACGGCGGCCGGTACAATCTGGATGGAGTGGTGCTGGGAGGACCCCCGCCGCGGCCCCTGGACACCCTGGAGTGGCAAGTGGAACAGGGCACGCTCCAGGTTGCCTACCAGGACTTCCGGCTGGGCATTCCTCAGAAGGAAACCGCTTAAGGGCGATGGCGGATCTCGAAAGGAGCAATCGTGCACACCGAGAAGATGAATCTGGCGATCGATGATCCCAGATGGGAAGGGGGCAACGCCCTGGCAGTCCTGGTCACGCTGGTGGGACTGAGGGGTGTCGTTTCTGCCGGCATCGATGTGGCCGCAGAGAGGGCGTACGTCGAGTACGACCCCACCGTGGTCCGACTATCCGATCTCGAACAAGCGGTGGAAGGGCTCGGGTTCAAGGTGAGCGAACCGGCCTGTCGATGATCGGACCATCCCGCGGTATGAGAATTGCGGCAACGACGTGTCCACGGTGATGGCCGGCATCGATCCGGTGATCCCCGTGGAACGTGTCAGGATCGACATCGCGCGCCTGGGCCGCGGTGAAGGTGATACTTCAGGAGGTTTTCGGTGGCTCACGTCAAACATCACAAGATGAGTACAGCGATGCAGGACTGTATCAAGGACTGCCAGGAGTGCGAAACAACCTGCACGGAGTCCATCGACTACTGTCTACAGTTGGGAGGCAAGCATGCGGAGGCCTCCCACATCAGGTCGCTGATGGACTGCGCCGAGATCTGCCGGACCAGCGCGGGCTACATGCTCCGCGGATCTGAACAGTATCAGTTGGTCTGTGGGACCTGCGCCGAGGTGTGCGACCGCTGCGAGCAGTCCTGCCGTCAGTTCGGCGACGACACCATGATGCAGGAGTGTGCGGAGGCATGCCGCCGCACCGCCCAGTCCTGCCGGCAGATGGCGGGAACGAGGCTGCAAAAGGCGGCGTAGGGTCCGAGCGTCCGCAGGGTCTCTCCCTCGCGCGCCTCGGCTGGTAGCTCGCCAGGGGGAGACCCGTTCCCCGTTGCGGTCCACTCCATCCTCGAATTCCCCCTCTTCTCCCTTCAGCTCCAGAAACTTTAAGCCTACGCGCATGTAGCCTTCAGACTCGATTCAGGTTCGGCGGTTACTCTTTCTTACGTCGATGGGGATTGGCACGGCGGAAGTTGCCACGAGGGGCATCCCCAAATCGCCTCGGGAGAGGCGGCCAACCGGTGGTTGGGAGGTTACGGCATGTTGGAGTTTCTTCAGGCCAACGCATGGTGGATTGTGGTGGCGGGTCTGTTCGTGCTGATGATGAGGCTGCACGGAGCAGGCGCCGGAATGGATCACGGGACCCATCAGCACGAGCCCCAGCGCGATGACGTGCAGCCGGAGATGGATCGGCTGAGCCTGACCGAGACCCCCGAGGGGGACAAGTCAGAAGAAGCAGCAGGCAAGGAGAAGCAGCCCACGGTCAACGGCGGCCGCCGCCAAGGGGGCTGCTTCTGAGAAATGACCGCCTACCCCAGAGTCGAGCAGAGGCGGCCCCACCACCTCCCCGTGTTCTCCTCGCCGCGGGGGGAGGCGATCGAGACCTCGGTGGGCGGAGGGAGTCATGGAAAATAGTGAGCTCAAGCCGAACATCCTGGACCAACTCAGGAGCATCGAGAGCCACATGCGTGACATCCAGCGCATGGTGGACGAAGACCGGTACTGCGTCGATATCCTGAACCAGACCAGTGCCATCCACGGAGCCCTGGAGAAAGTGGACGTGATGATCTTGGAGAACCACCTGGAAACGTGCGTGACCACCGCCATCCGGGGCGGCGACCCGAGCGAGCGAGAGCGGGGTATCCAGGAACTGCTGCTGCTGTTCCAGACCGGACCTGGCTCGCGGCGAGGTCGTCAGCCGCAGATGGCGAACCCGGGATGCGCCATGGGCATCGCTAGAGAGCTACCAGCCCTCAGCGATCGGCGAAAAGCACGGGGCCGGAAGCTAACGGTCGAACGCTGAAAGCGGGAAGGGATAGATTGATATGGCAGTTGCGAGAGAGGAAACCGAGCAAAGCGCCAGGACCACCCTGGAGATAACGGGGATGACCTGCGCCTCCTGCTCGACACGGATCGAGAAGAACCTGGCCAAGCTGCCAGGTGTGTTTCACGCCGCCGTCAACCTGGCCACCGAGAAGGCCACGGTGGACTTCGCCCCCTCCACGGTGGACGAGGCGAAGATGGTGCAGGTGATCAAGGATCTCGGCTACGGGGCGAGGGAGAGGCGGCCCGAGCAGATGAGCTTTGGCGTCACCGGCATGACCTGCGCGTCCTGCTCGGGCCGGGTCGAGCGGGCGCTGCGCAAGGTCCACGGCGTCGCCTCGGCCAACGTCAACCTCGCCACGGAAAGGGCTTCAGTCCTGTTCGAGCCGACCCTGATCTCCATGGCAGATCTCCGGAAGGCCGTCGAGGACGCCGGTTACGGCGTCGTCGAGGAGCAGGGACAGACGGAGAACGGTGTCGAGGACACCCAGGCCGTCACCGCACGGCACGCGCTAGCACGGGCGCGCAACAAGACCATCTTCGCGCTGGCGCTGGGCGTCATCATTTTCCTGGGCAGCTTCCCCGAGTGGCCATGGGCGCCGTCCTTCCTGAACAACCGCTACCTGCTGTGGGCACTGGCCACCCCCGTCCAGTTCTGGGCCGGCTGGCGCTTCTACAAGGGGGCATGGGCCAACGCCAGGCACCTGAGCACCAACATGGACACCCTGATTGCCGTGGGGACCAGCGCGGCCTACTTCTACAGCGTCGCGGCCATCCTCTTCCCCGGCTTCTTCACCACCGCGGGACGGACG
>JAJYKO010000560.1 GCA_021788565.1 Chloroflexota bacterium | reverse complement strand
CAGCGTGTGCTCGTCCAAAATGGGATTCGCGTATCTCAGCTCGGAGGCGACCGCCACCTCCACGGGGATGCGCGCCCACTCCTCGAAGGCGTACTTCGCAATGGTGCAGGCATAGAGGGAGGTCCCGCAGGCCGTCATCACGATCCGGTGGATCCCAGAGAGGTCCAGTTGGGCCAATTCCGCCAGCAATCCGTCTGGCCGCGCCACTCTGCCCGTCATGGCGTTCCAAACTGCCTCGGGCTGCTCGTGAATCTCCTTCAGCACGAAGTGAGGATAACCGCCCTTCTCAGCGGCAGTCACGTCCCAGTCGATCTCAACGGGTGTGGCGTTCAACCGCTCTCCGACCTGGTCCCAGACTGTGACGTCGCCGCCTTTCAGCAGCGCCAGTTCTCCCTCGCCAAGTCGTATAATGCGACGCGTGCGAGACAGTACCGCTGGGATGTCTGAAGCCAGGTAGTTCTCCTCCTCCCCCAGACCCACGATTAAAGGCGCGTTCAAGCGCGCCCCGACAACTGAATCCGGCTCGTCGAGGCTCAGCACAGCGATGGCGTAGGTGCCCCGAACGTGGGCGAGGGCCAGTCGCACAGCTGTTAGAAGCCTCGAGGCGCTGCCGTCCTCGCCAAGCTTCTCGAGTTTGTGCAACTCGTCCTCGATCAGGTGGGCGAGCACCTCGGTGTCGGTTTCGCTGCTGAAGTGGTGACCCCGCTCGATAAGCTGGCGTCTCAAGGTTGCGTAGTTCTCCACGATGCCGTTCTGCACGACGCACAGGCGGCCCGAACAATCCGTGTGGGGGTGGGCATTCTCCGTGGAGGGGCGGCCGTGGGTGGCCCACCGGGTGTGCCCGATGCCGACGCTCCCCACGGGCATCTTCCTCTCGACCTCGGCAGACAGGTTCAGCAGCTTGCCCGCCGCGCGCCGGATGTCTAGCTCCTTCTCGGGAGATATGATCGCAAGCCCCGCGGAGTCGTACCCTCTGTACTCCAGCCGACGGAGGCCGTCCATGATGACAGGGACAGCTTGGGACTTGCCTACATAGCCAACTATGCCGCACATGACGCTCTCTCCAATAACCGGTTAGCCGCTGTGGCGCGACTGCCGCGCCACGCTTCGGTTCCTCTGGTACGTCCCTACGCTTTGGTCGACTTAACAACCACCTCGGCGTAGAAGCCACGTCGTTCCTCGGGCAGTAGGGCCGCGATCCGGCCCATCATCTCTCTGGTCGCTTCCTCGAGCCCGTCCTTCCGGGACCGCGAGCGCTCCATCTTGAATGGCGCCCCGACACGCACTGTTATCCTGGGTCGGCTCAGAAGAGATAGAGGAGACCGGATCAGATCGGTTCCGGTGATTGCGACGGGAACCACCGTCGCCCCGGAAAGCATCGCGATCAGCGCGGCTCCGGGATGGGCCTGTATCATCCTGCCGCTCTCGCTCCTGTGTCCTTCCGGAAACATTCCAAGGACCTCCCCGCGATCCAGCACGCTCGTGGCAGTCCTCAGGGCCTGGCGGTCGGCCTGTCCCCGCCGCACGGCAAATGCTCCGTACCAGGAAACTAGCAGGCCTATGATCGGTACGTGGAACAGCTCCTCCTTCGCCATGAATACGATTCGCCTTGGAAGAAGGGCTCCCAGTATTGGAGGATCGACCAGGTTCAGGTGGTTGCTGACCAGCAGAAACGCGCCGCTGGAAGGTATGTACTCAAGTCCTTCCACGCTGCGTCGAGCCACTACAGCCAGGAGGAGCCGCACAGCGAAAGAGGCAATATTGTAGAACATCCGGCCAGGCTCCTGACTATTGCTGAGTCGAGCCCGACTCGTCGATCGAGGCAGCGCTCTTGGTCTGCACCACTTCCAGAACCTTCACAACCACCTGTGCGACCGTCATCGGAGTGGTGTCCAGGATCACAGCATCAACTGCTGGACGCAGGGGAGCTACTTCCCGGCTGCTATCGTACTGATCTCGGCGACGCAAGTCCGCGAGAACGCTCGAAAACTCCAGATGAACGCCCTGCTCCTCGGCCTGTTTCTGACGCCGTCGAGCTCGCTCCTCCTCCGTGGCATCCAGAAACAGCTTCACCTCGGCGCTCGGCCAGATCACCGTCCCCATATCTCGTCCGGCCAGAACCACGCCACCATTCTGTGCGATCGCCCGCTGAGCGTCCGCCAGGGCCCTGCGAACGCCCTTATGCGCTGACACCTCAGAGACGTCGGCATCGACCGCGGGAGTGCGGATGGCCAGTGAAACGTCCTTCCCATCGGCGAACACTATGGTCTGCCTTGGATCTCCAGGAGGAGCTGGCTTCACCTCTATCTTCAACTCGCTGGCGAGCCGCTCCAATGCCTCGCCGTCCGATGGAGCAATGCCCCTCTCCAGCGCAACCAACGTCAGAGCGCGATAGAGGACTCCAGTATCAAGATAGAAGAAGCCCAGCCGATCCGCAAGCAGCTTCGCTATGGTGGTCTTACCGGATGCGGCAGTGCCGTCGATGCATATCACTGGTTGTTTCAAAGACCGCTTCCCCTCATCTTCCGTATCTCCGCGGGCGTCAGACTCCTGTAGACCCCACGTGGGAGTGAGCCCAGCCAGAGCGGCCCGATCCTCACTCGCATCAGCCGATCCACGCGATACCCTAGCGAGTGCAGCATTCTCCTGACCTGCCTGTTCCGGCCCTCATGGATGGTGATGCTGAGCCAGGTGATCTTGCCGTCGGAACTGAGCACTCGCACCTTGGCCGGGCTCGTGCGCCCGCCCTCAATCATCACACCCTCGCGGAGCGCCTGCAGATCCTCTTCCCTCACTGTCCCGGGTACAGCAACGTGATATTCCTTCTCATAGGAGTACCTCGGATGCGCCAGCAGGTTGGCAAAGTCGCCGTCGTTTGTCAGCAGGATGAGCCCCTCGCTGTTGGCGTCCAGCCTACCGATGGGATAGATCCGCGAGTTGCGTGGAACCAGGTCCATTACTGTGGGGCGGTTCTGGGGATCGCTCACGGTAGTGATGAAGCCAGGCGGCTTGTTCAACATCAAGTAGACCCTCCTCACGCGACGCGGAATCGGCCTGCCGTCCACGCTAATCGCGTCGTGCTCCGGATCTACTTTCGTTCCCAGCAGCGCGCATACCTGGCCATTAACCTCCACCCTGCCGGCAAGGATCATCTCCTCCGCCGCACGTCGGGAGTCGACGCCGGCCTGTGCCAGCACCTTGTGGAGCCGCTCCGTCTTGCCGTTTTCCCCGTCGAAAGCTTCGCCCCGGGAAGCATCACCCATGGTTCGCGAGTCAGCCATGACAAGTAAGTACGCCACCAGTGCCAAAGGCCTGAGACGATGGCAAGCCTTGGCGGGCGCTCCGCCTCCCCCGCCGCAAAGTGCGCTTCGTCCGGTCAGTATACCCCGTCTTCATTCTGTCCGCATCGGGCCGGGTCCCTCCTCGCGCCCGACTATCAGTGGCCGGCCACCTCTGCAACGGCATCCAGATACCGCTCGATGCGCAGGGGCGTATCCTGGGAGTCCATCTCGATCGCGACGACGTCGACCCGCCAGGGACGATCCTCCTGTCCCGTGGACACGAGGTAGTGCTCCGCAAGCCTCATGAGACGGGTGGCCTTGGCGCGTGTGATGGTTTCCTCCGGGCGCACCATGCACGGCACCCGCTTCGCCCTTACCTCGACGATGACGACGACGCCCGCGTCCTCGGCTACCAGGTCGATCTCTCCGATATTGCAGCGGTAGTTGCGCCTCACTACTCTGCATCCCTGCCTCTCGAGATACCGAGCCGCCAGATCCTCACCCTTCTGCCCTGTGTTTTTGCGCTCTCGTGTCATCGGCAAAAGGCCCCGAAACTACCCCGCAACTCCCTGACCGGGCCAAAGGAAAGTCGATGAAAAGGAGTCGGACCCAGAGATCTCAGCGCCACTAGATGGTCCCGGGTAGGGTACCCGGCGTTCCTCTCCCAGCCATAGTCAGGAAAGCGGAGAGCCAGCTTGGCCATCAACCTGTCTCGGACGACCTTCGCAACTATGGAAGCACAGGCGATGCTATAGACCAGGGCGTCCCCATCTATGATCGCGGTACAAACACCAGGACTCCATCCCGGAATCGGTCGCCCATCCACGAGGATGTGGTCGACGGGGCCAACCTTGTCCAGGGCTCGGCGCATCGCCAATCTCGAAGCAGCCAACACGTTCAACCGCTCGATCTCGCCGACGGAGGCCGCACCCACGCCGACTGCGGTCGCCTGACGGAGTATCTCCACGAGCAGCCGCTCACGCTGCGAATGCGAAAGGGTCTTCGAATCCCTCACGCCGGGGATGAGGCGACACCCAGCCGGCACAATGCACACGGCTGCCACAACCGGACCCGCAAGCGGACCGAGGCCCACTTCATCGACCCCGGCAACGCGCAGCACGCCGCTCAGCCATAGGCTTTGCTCCACCGAGGTGTCTGGTTCCACCACTGCCCCAACCCCAATTACCGCTATGAAGCCACGTTATCCGACTCCTGGCGTCGGCGGGCACTGTTTGCATTGCTTCGCCCGGAGCTGAGCAAACAATCGACTGAAGTTGCGTCGCTGCCTCAGAGAGGAAGATGGTAGACGGTTGAAGGAAAACGAACGGGGATGCGTTTGCATCCCCGTTTCTTAGGACTCCCTCGCTGCGGCGGGGGCGCGTTTCGCGGCCGTAGGAGGACGTTTCTCCTTGATCCGCGCCGCCTTGCCGACCAGGTCGCGCAGATAGTAGAGGCGGGCGCGCCGCACAGCGCCACGACGCATCACGTCCACTTTGTCCACTCGTGGGGAGGTGTACGCGAAGGTTCGCTCCACTCCCACGCCGTGGCTGACGCGCCGCACCGTGAAGGTCCCATCGGGCTGAAGCGGCTTGTTC
>JAJYKO010000559.1:365-4881 GCA_021788565.1 Chloroflexota bacterium | reverse complement strand
CCAGGACATCAAACTGATCTGCGCCATGGGCCTCCACCGGAAGAACACCCTGGACGAGCTGTACTGGTACCTCGGCAGGGAGATCGTCGACCAGTTCTGGCCGGACCGGCTGCTGATGCACGATGCCAAGGACCCGGCGGGGATCTATCGGTATCGCTTCTCCTACGCCTACCATCCCTTCCACGCCCTGTCCATGATCTCCATGGGGGCGATCACCCACCAGCGCGCCAGCGCCGTCTTCATCCCGGGGGCCAGGGAGCCCGGGTACGCGCGGGCCATGGGCTGCGTCCCAACCCACGACTTTGCCGAGGCCCTTCGCCGGGCGGAGCGCTACGTGGGTAAGAACCCCACGGTCCTGGCCGTGCCGGACGCCTTCACCCAGGTGGGTGTCCACTTGCATATGGCGTAGGCCTGGTCCGGCGCACAGTAACCGGACCCCAGCGTCGTATAATGCTCTATGCAATTCAGTATTCTCTTCACTACTCTCCCCGCCCTCTTGTCCTTGACTTTGAAGTTCGGAACCGAAGAGTAGCGCGCCAATCGGCGTCTGGGTGACCGCTGTGAATAGGCGTCGGCCACCCCTGAGCGGCGCCTACTGGATTTCGGACCGACCAGCCTACCGGTCGAGGAGGGGCCGATCAGATAGCCCCCATGGGATCGTCTGGTTCAGGCCGTTAGCGATCGCAACAAGGTACAGCTCAGGCTGCCGTCGTCCGATCAATCTTCTCCTCCGCCACCGCGAGATGGTGGCGAATGCCGCGGAGACACGAAGTTGATGCCAGCCGGAAGGTCGGCACGCCACGTGCTGCCACCAAACGCCTGGCTTCCGACTGGATGCCAGGTAACACCTTCGACGAGAGGACAACAGATGTCAAACCGCGATTACGATTACGACCGGAACAGGGAAGGCGACTACGACTACGACCAGGAGAGGTACGGAGAGGGGACTCGCACCCGCAACTGGGGCGAGCGAAACTGGGGTCAACGTCAGGGCGGGCGCTGGGGACAGGGCCGCGACTTCGGCACGGAAGGCTACAATCGCGACTTTGGCTACAGGGGCCACCATGGCTACGAGGGCAGGAACCGCAGGGAAGAGTACGGACCCGGCTACTACGGCGAGTCTTACACGAGCCAGGGAGCCGGCTACGGCTCCGGATACGGAGAGGGCTTCGAGCGGAGCGGCGGCCCCTCCAGTCCCGACTACGGGTACGGTTACGGCTACGGTAATCAGCCCTCGCACGGTTGGCAGGGACAGAACTGGCGCAACAGAGGACGCTTCTCCGGAATGGGTCCCGAAAACTACCACAGGTCCGACGACCGCGTCCGTGAGGACATCAACGATCGTTTGACCGAGAACCCCGAAATAGATGCCAGCCACATCAACGTGCAGGTTTCCAATGGGGATGTGACCCTCACTGGTGACGTGGACGATCGCTGGATGAAGCGGATGGCAGAGGATGTGACTGATTCGGTCTCGGGGGTCAAGAACGTACGCAACGAATTGAAGACCGGCCACGCCGAGCACAGGAACCAGGCTCAGCAGCGACAGGCCGCGTAGGTCGGGAGGCAGGCCAGGGAGGGCGCGTGAGGCTGCGCTCGCTCGCCTCACGTCCTGACGAGCCGCCACGTCGGTAGGGAACAGGCGGCTCAGCAGGAGCTTCGCCCTCCCAGATTGCCCCCATCAAGGCGGTCTGCTGAACCATCTCGCGGTCTCCATCCCGGGGTATCTATTGTGCATATCCCGTGTCCCCAACAGCGAGGCTGTTGCCTTCGTTTGTTGCCAAGGAGGAATGATGGAAGCTGACGCGCAACGTCTTGAGATGGTAAGACAGAAGATGCAGGAGACCGGCATGGATGCCATGCTGTGCCGGCTGCCCCAGAACGTCCGGATGCTCACGGGCTACGCCCCTGTGTTGGGCAACTCCTTTGTCCTGTTTCCGATGGAGGGAGATCCAGTCCTCATAGTGCCGAAGAGCGAGGAGGAGATGGCTCGCGAGGGCTGGGTCGCGGACGTCCGGCCATTCGAGACCACTACTCTCCGGCATATCGGAACGGTGGCGGAAACCGTGGAGCCGATGCTGACGCAGGTCGCGCGTGAAAAGCAGTTGCTGAACGCATCCATAGGGTTCGAGCACGAGTACGGAATGGTGCCGGCAAGCTACTCACAGTTCGGAGTTACCTCGTCGGGGACGGCACAGCTGTTCCGTGAGTGCTTCGGCGATGCCGAGTGGAAGCCAGCGGATCGCCACATCGAAGAGCTGGAAGCAGTGCTTACTTCGCGAGAGATCGAGGTTGTGCGCACTGCCAACCTCATCGCCGCGGAGGGGATGCGCTCGGCAAGGGAGGTCATCCGCCCTGGTCTGCGCGAGTGCGACGTAGCGGGTTTCGTCACAAAGGCCGCTCTGGCCATGGGGCTCCGCCTCGAAACCCCACGGCGCGTCCTCGCCTTCCCGCACATCCTCTCGGGCCCGAGAGCAGAGCACGCATACCAGCCGTACGGCATCACAACGGGGCGGGAAGTGGAGGTGGGAGACACTGTGCTAGTGCAGCTCGAGGTGTACGTGGATGGTCTCTGGGCGGAGATCACCCGCACCTTCCTGGTTAGCAAGCCCAGCGCAGTCCAGAGGGACGCCTACGAGGCCTGCCTCGAAGCGATGGAGAAGGCTCGGGCGGCGGAGCGGTCCGGCGTGTCCGGGTCGGAAGTAGATAGGGCCGCTCGAATCACCCTGACTCGGCGCGGCTACGGCGACGCGTTTCGCCACGGACTCGGCCACGGCGTCGGCTTCCAGGCGATTTCGCACGAGCGACAGCCACGACTGCACCCCGTTTCCCCCGACATCCTCAGGGCTGGCATGGTCCACAAAATGGAGCCGGCCGTCTACATGAACGGCTTCGGAATACGCATCAACGACGACATCCTTGTCACGGACACTGGAACGGAGCAGCTCACGCCGCTGGAGACCGACCTGGACTGGGCAATCTGCGATGGTGAGGCTCCAACCCTCCGAAGAGTAGCCTAGAGATACGAGAGGGGGCGGCTAGCCGCCCCCTCTCGTACGACGCTGCGTGCCACTTGTAGCGTCGCCCCTGGTGGGCGGCGGGTACTCTATAACATTGCGGAACGTCGGGGACGAGCCCCGACGCTACAGCAGCCGCCCCTGCCCTGTTGCCGTCCTACACTACCTGCCGTACCAGGTCACCCAGCGCAGTCTCGGCTATCTTCATTCTCTCCGGCTGGCCCTTTAGTAAGGCCTCGGCGAAGTGCTCGGCCTGCTTACGGGTGATCATGGGCGGCAGCGGGGGCTCGTTGGGATCCACGACGGCCTCGACCAGGGCCGGTCCCGGGTGCTCCAGAGCACGGCGCAGAGCGGCGGGCACGTCCTTTGGGTTGTCCACGGCAACGCCCAGCACCCCGAACCCCTCGGCCACTTTGGCGAAATCGATGGGCCGCAACTCCACCCCGTACTCAGGTTTGCCTTCCGTCACCATCTGCTCCCACCTGATTTCGCCGAGTGCGTTGTTCTTGATCACGACTATCTTGATGGGTAGCTTGTACCTGACACAGGTCGCCAGCTCTCCCATCAGCATCGTGAGGCCGCCATCCCACACGAAAGCCATAACCTGCCGGTTCGGATAGGCTATCTGCGCACCGATGGCGCAGGGAAGTCCCGAAGCCCGTGTCGCTACAGACAATGGCATCGTCGGTCAGCAGCTTGCCCAACTCCCGGGAGACCACCTGCGGCTTCATAGGCATGCTCTCCCGAGTACCGCGCTCCTCCATCAGTTCCCACCAATCCTTCATGCCCTTCAGGGCAGTTTCGAGGAACGAGCGATCGTCCTGGCGCTGTACCATCCGGACCGTGGCATGGTTCACAAGGCAGGATAGATGGGGTTACGGTTGGGGAGGGCGAAGCTCCCGCTGAGCCGCCTGTTCCCTACCGACGTGGCGGCTCGCCAGGAGGCTCGCCCTCCCCAGCACTGCGACCTGAACTGCGAACCATGCTGACCGTCAAACCGCTCGCGGGTAGGCCTCGACCCAACTTCGCAAGATTTCGGCGACACTCCTCGCCTGGGCGACGCAGCCCCCGGGCGTGCAGCGCTTCTCGGGATCGTAGAGCAGGATCTACAGTGCGACGCCCCGCAGCCACTGGTGCCGGTGGTTCGAACCGCGCTGAGTTCGACAAGACTGCTCCCGGCATCGGCTCAGGTCGGGCCGACGATAGGGACAGCCCTGGCCGTGTAGTGGACCCCCAGGTTCCACGCGACGGCCACAACGACGACGATCAGGACCGCGACAGCTATCGGCGCGTCTGCAGTGCATCCCACGCCCCTCGCTAGCTCCTTCGTCGTCTCCAGAGCAGCGCGGCGGCCGCGGCCGCACTCCCCAATATCAGGGCCGCGGCTGCCCGACCGGAAAGGCCACCAGCGACCTGAGGCTCGTGTCCGGACTCCGGGTAGCCTCCCGCCGTCCCCTTCGGCCCTTCCCTCATCGCCATCTGGATCACCTGCGCAAGGT
>JAJYKO010000559.1:0-355 GCA_021788565.1 Chloroflexota bacterium | reverse complement strand
CGTCGTCTGGGCGATCTGCTCCCGACAGCTGAAACCGTCGGTCACGATCAGAGTGTCCTTCTCTGCATTCCTGACCACGGGCAGCAGAACCCTCTCCCCCACGGCGATGGAGGCGTCGTAGTGGTCCTTTTCGAACCCGAAGGACCCGGCCATGCCGCAGCAGCCGGAATCCGGGACCGTATAGTCCAGTCCCAGGTCGGACAGAACCTTCTCCTCGCCGTCCATTCCCATGACGGCCTTCTGGTGGCAGTGTCCGTGGACCACTGCTTTCCGCTCCAGCTTCGGGGGCTGGTAGTCGGCCTTCACGAGGAACTCTCCCAGGGTGTACACCTGCTGGCTGAGCTTCATCGCCCTC
>JAJYKO010000558.1 GCA_021788565.1 Chloroflexota bacterium | reverse complement strand
GGGCAAGATGGATTGCTTATCACATCCAGCTTGTCCGGGAGCCGAATTGCTTTTCCCCACTTTGGGAAAATCCCAGCTTTCCAGCCAGCGAGGAACCTGGCATAGGCTATGCTGGCCCCGGATACCCTTGCCGCGGAGCGCCGGGCAGATGGCCGCCCAACGGCACGACGTCGGAGGACACAGCATATTCTCGCTAGGGAGGGGAAATGAATAACAACCCACTGTTGAGGTTGGAGGCCCTCGGGCAGAGCCTCTGGTCCGACTATATCCGCAGGAGCATGCTCTCCTCCGGAGGAGAGCTTCAGCAGTTGATTGAACAGGATGGACTCGCGGGCGTGACCTCCAATCCATCCATTTTCGAGAAGGCAATCGCAGGTAGCCACGACTACGACGATGCCATCCGAGTTCTTGCCCTCGAGGGCAAGAGCGTTCCGGAGATGTACCAGGCTCTCACCGTCGAGGATATCCAGCACGCTGCCGACCTGTTTCGTCCGCTCTATGACCGGCTGAACGGCGCCGACGGATTCGTCAGTCTCGAGGTCTCTCCGAACCTCGCTCACGACACGGCCGGCACCGCGGACGAGGCACGCCGGCTCTGGGAAGCGGTGCGACGTCCGAACGTGATGATAAAGGTTCCGGCAACCCATGAGGGTCTGCCCGCGATTCGGCAACTAACAGGCGAGGGGATCAACGTCAACGTCACGCTGCTCTTCGGTCTGCCTCGCTACCGAGAGGTGGCCGAGGCGTACATCGCTGGACTGGAGGAGCGAGTTGGCCGCGGCGAACCCGTGGACCATGTTGCCTCGGTTGCCAGCTTCTTCCTCAGCCGAATAGACGTACTGGTCGATCCCGTCCTGGAGAACAAAATTCGTACCGGCGGACCGGAGGCGAAGATTGCCTCGGCCTTCCATGGCCAGGTTGCCATCGCCAGCGCCAAGGTCGCCTACCAGATCTACAAAGAAATCTTCGGGTCCGACCGGTTCCGCCGGCTGGCAGATCGAGGTGCGCGACCCCAGCGCCTTCTCTGGGCGAGCACCAGCACAAAGAACCCGGCGTACAGCGACGTCAAGTACGTGGATGCGCTCATCGCCCCTGAGACCATCGACACTGCACCCCTGGAAACCATAAGCGCCTACCGCGACCACGGGAAGCCCGCGCCTCGCCTGGAGAAGAACGTAAAGGATGCGCATGAGATCCTGCAGCGGCTAACTGAGGTCGGAATCGATCTGGATGCCGTGACCGCGCAACTGGAGAGGGAAGGTGTGCAGAAGTTCATAGAAGCGTTCGATCGACTCACCGCCGCGCTGGAGGAGAAGCGCACTGCCGCGCTGAAAGAGGCAATAGATCGCCAGATCCTCGATCTAGGAGATTATCAGGGAGAGGCGCAGCAGCGAATCAAAGACCTGGGCGAGGCTGCGTTCGGTGTCCGGCTGTGGCGCAAGGATCCATCTCTTTGGACTCGAGACCCAGAGGAAGCAGAGAGAATTCGTGGCTCGTTGGGCTGGCTCCACGTAGCCGAGAAGATGGAAGAGAACCTGGGCGATCTCTCTGGGTTCGCAGCGGAGGTGCGGGGCACAGGCTTTCGACACGTGCTACACATGGGCATGGGAGGCAGCAGCCTGGCTCCCATGGTCTTCGAGCGCACCTTCTCGCGTGGCGCGAACGGTTTACCGCTCACCGTCCTGGACACCACCGATCCCGCCACCATTCTGGAGATCGAGCGAAAGCTTCCGCTCGCCGACACCCTCTTCATCGTCGCCACCAAGTCGGGCACGACGGCGGAACCGCTGGCCTTCGCGAAGTACTTCCACGCTAAGGTGAAGGCCGTCAAGGGCAAGCGAGCAGGGGAGAACTTCGTCGCCATAACGGACCCAGGAACGCCTCTGGTCAAGCTGGCTCAGAGACAGGGCTTTCGCCGCGTCTTTCTCAACTTCACGGACATCGGCGGCCGCTACTCCGCACTCTCCTATTTCGGTCTGGTGCCGGCTGCCCTCATGGGACTGGATGTCCCCGAACTGCTGGCTCGAGCGCTTCGGATGGTGCACGCATGTGCCTCGTGCGTGCCGATATCGGAGAACCCCGGCGTGGTCCTGGGCGCGGCGCTCGGCGAACTGGCCAGGCACGGGCGGAACAAAGTAACCTTCCTGCTGCCGAAGCCCATCGATGCGCTTGGGATGTGGCTTGAGCAACTCCTGGCCGAGAGCACCGGCAAGGAGGGTAAGGGTCTCTTGCCAGTTGCCGGCGAACCAGCCGGCTCTCCAACAGCCTACGGCAAGGATCGTCTCTTCGTGCACATCCGCCTGATGGGCGAGGCGGACAGGGCTATCGACCGGACCGCGGCGGCCCTGCGAGAAGCGGGACAGCCCGTGGTCACGATCCAGATAGACGATCGGCTGGACGTTGCTCAGGAGTTCTTCCGATGGGAAGTCGCCACCGCGACCGCAGGATCCATTCTCGGGATCAATCCCTTCGATCAGCCCAACGTCCAGGAGAGCAAGAGCAACACCGAGCGCCTGCTGGCAGAGGTACGACATATGGGACGGCTTCCGGAGGTGAAGCCGGTCCTCGTTGAAGGTCCGCTGAGCCTGTACGCTCGGGAAGCAGCAGGAACTGTTTCGAACACACTGGCACAGTTCCTTGCCGCTTCTCGACCTGGAGATTATGTGGCGCTCCTGGCATACCTGCCGGAGAACCCCGCGACCGAGGAGCAGTTGCAGGCTCTACGCATGCTGTTACGAGACAGGCTTCATCTCGCCACGACAGCAGGCTACGGCCCCCGCTACCTGCACTCGACGGGCCAACTGCACAAGGGTGGTCCGAACACCGGCCTATTCCTTCTGCTAACCGCGAAGGATGCCGAAGACGCTCCGCTCGCCGGGGAGCCTTACACCTTCGGCATCCTCAAGCGCACCCAGGCCCAGGGTGACCTGGAGGCGTTGACGCGGCACAGGCGGAGGGTCCTCCGCGTCGACCTGGGCACCAACGTAATCCAGGGTCTCAAGACCCTCAGGGCCGCGATGGAGACGGCCCTCGCGGTAAAGGAGGAGGCGGCGTGACTGAGATAGCCTCTCTGTTCGTGGACCTGGGCGGCGTGCTGCTCACTAATGGCTGCCCCGGGATATTCCCCCAACTGGTAAAGCTTACCGTGCCCCGAAGGAGTAGCGCAGGAACAGGTGGCTCCCTCCCCTCTTGAGTCCGACGAGAGTTCCCCAGAGGGGATGCTGAGGGGCGAAAACCCTCCCCGCGACCAGGCCAGGGCGTGCGTCGAAATCGCTACGACCTGCCACCTGGGGCGCCAGGGTCAGAAAGAGTTCGTCCAGGCCGCCCTCTGCAAGGAAATCCCCCATCAGGTGGGGACCGCCCTCGAGCAGGATCAGGTCGCAGTGACTGACTGCGCAGACTGCATCCAGGACCGACCGGGCTCGAATGGGGGCGGCACTTCCCACGGGATCGATCTGAACGGAAGGGGGTACACTGCCCTCGCTCCGAATCCGCTGCTCACCCTCGGTGGTCGTGACCACGAGCACCGGTGCCTCGCCCGAGCGAAAGACCCGCAGGCCGAGGTCGACCTCACCCCGAGCGGTAACGATCACCGTCCGTGGTGGTTCCGGCTTGCCAAGGGCACCGCGAAGCTGCTGATAGACGCCGGCCAGCGGCGGAAACGCGAACTCGGGGGTCCACAGATGATCCGGTACCGCCCTGAGGGTGCCCGCCCCCACAACCACCGCGTCCGAGACGGCCCGCAGCAGCCCCATCAACATCCGATCGTGGGGATCGAAGCCGCTGATCTCTCCGCCCCCTGCCTGACCCGGCTCGTTCAGCGACACCACACCGTCGATGCTGGCGACGAAGTTGCCGACGACGTGTGGGCGCGTTGAATGGGAGGGAAAGGACAGCCGGCCGTAGAGACTCGCCAACTCGGGCGGGAGGGGCAGGCCGTTGCCGCCATCTACCTCGTAGAGCGTCTCCAGTGGCGCGACCTCGCTCATCTCTGCAGCCCGCACGCTGTGAAGAACTCGGCCCTCAGCGCGGGGTTGCCGTCGTACTCTCCCCGGAAGAAGGTCGTCCTCGTAAGCGGAAGGATCGCGTGCACGCCGCGCATCTGAGTACAGAGATGATGCGCTTCCAGGTAGACGGCCACACCGTGGGGCTGAAGCATCGCTTCTAGCGTGTCCGCGATCTGCTGACCGATCCGCTCCTGCACCGTGAAGCGTTTGGCGAACAGCCGGACGAGCCTGGTGAGCTTGGACAGACCGATGATCTGCTCGTGGGCGATGTACCCGGCGTAGGCGTGCCCAAAGAAGGGCAGTGAATGGTGCTCGCAGAGTGAGTAGAACTGGATGGGGCCCTCGATCACCTGAGCGAGCCGGCAATCTGACCCGCCTCGACATTCCGTATGGAAGACCTTGAGCAATTTGGGATCGCCATCGTAGCCGGCCGTGGCGTCATACAGCGCCCTGACGAAGCGTCGCGGCGTGTCTCGGGTAGCCGGAGTGTCCAGGTCCATCCCGAATGCCGTGAAGATCCTGGCCATGTACCCTTCGAATTCTCGCAGTTCCTCCTCCGGAATCTTCCTGCGGCGCAATTGCATAGCCACGGTGTACTCGTGTTCGTCTGGATCTGCGTCGAGCAGGATTCCAGGTTCAGGCGGTACGTCGCTCATCGTTGTCACCTCACAGGCCAGAATGCTGCCAACTTCTGCCAACCGCAGCAGGGCAGGCCGCGGCCTGCCCTACTCTCTCTCCCTTTGGCCGGACTCAGGCCGCGGCGTCTTGCGGCTTTTTGGCCTCGGGAAGCCGGCCCTTGAGATCTTCCGCTTTAAAAGGACCTGGCTCGGCTATCAGCCGTCTCGCCGCGCCAACCTGCTCCCACACGTTCCACAGCAGTACCC
>JAJYKO010000003.1 GCA_021788565.1 Chloroflexota bacterium | reverse complement strand
TCTTCAAGCGGTACTCTCGCCCGATCTTCTTGCTCGCCTTCGTGGCGGCCTTTCAGCAAATGGACGGGTACGTGAGTGGAACCTACATCATATCGTTTATGGGCTCCGCTGGGATCCCGCTTGCACTAACCGCGACCATCATCCTCGTCGCTAGAGTGGGTGACATCCTGGGCATCGTGGCAAGCGGGCCTTTCTCGAATTTCTTCAAGAGGAAGGGCGTTGCCTATGCGGCCATAATACTGACGACCGTGTTGTCGTATCCATTCGTCCTGGCGATTCTGGCCAAGAATATCCCACTCGCGATGTTCTTCCAGTTCCTGGTCACCCTGTTCGGGGTGGGTCTGCTGCACGGGCTCGCACCAGTCCTGAACTCGGAGAGCTTCCCGACGAAGTTCAGGTACTCGGGAGCCGGCATATCCTACAACCTGTCAGCCGTCTTCGGCGGCATGCTCGCTCCATCGATCCTGGCAGCCCTCATAGGCAAGAATGCCCTCGGTGGGTGGTACTACATACCGCTGATCTACGCGATTTACGCCGTCATCGCGATCGTTGCCCTGCTCTTCGTTCGGGAGACGCGGGACGTAGCGCTGGAAGACCTCGACACGAGCGAGGCAGCCGCATCAGGGCAACTCGTCCCGCAGCGGGTGTCGACTCAGGTCTAAGGCGCCGTCAGCAGCTCAGGTACATCTTCGTAGTTCGTAGGGGCGGCTCGCGAGCCGCCCCTGCATAGTTTTGGTCGGTTCTCCAAGCGGGCCGGCAGAGCCGCCGGCCCCTACAGATCCACCTGTCTCTTCTCCCCGCTCCCCGATCCTCGCCCCCTGGTATAATTTCTACTGGTAAGCGGTCAAATGGAAACAGCTTCGTACCTTATCTCCCTCGAAGGCGTAGTCGAGCGGATAACCTATAGCAGCGAAGAGAGCGGCTACACCATCGCCAGGCTCCAGCCGGCGGAGGGTCATGAGCTCCTCACCATAGTCGGCAACCTCCCCTCCCTCAACGTCGGCGAGTCGCTGCGCCTTCAGGGGCGCTGGACCAACCATCCACGGTTTGGCCGCCAGTTCCAGGTGGAGCGATACCAGGTTGTGCTCCCGGCCACCGCCGAGGGGATTCGCCGCTACCTGGGATCCGGCCTGATCAAGGGGATTGGTCCCGTGACGGCGGGACGGATCGTGGACCACTTCGGCATAGCGACACTGGACGTCATCGAGCAGGAGCCGAAGAGGCTGCGAGAGGTGTCCGGACTCGGCTACAAGCGGGCCGACATGATCACCCAGGCCTGGGAGGCCCAGAAGACGATCAAGGAGGTGATGCTGTTCCTGCAGTCGCTGCAGATCAGCTCATCCCTGGCCGTTCGCATCTACAAGCAGTATGGCGATTCCTCCCCTTCCGTCGTCAAGAACGACCCGTACCGGATGGCCCGCGAGGTATTCGGCATCGGCTTCCTCACCGCCGACAAGATCGCTCGCAGCGTCGGCATCCCGCAGGACTCCATCGAACGGACCATGGCCGGCGTACTTCACGTGATCTCGCAGGCTACCGACGACGGCCACACCTACCTCCCCAGGCCGGAGCTGGCGGAGAAGAGCGCCGAGATGCTGGAGGCGCCGTCCGAGCGGGTGGAGGCCGCCATCGACCGGCTGATCGCGGAGCGGCACGTCTGGAGCGAGGTAACCGACGAGTACGAGGCAATCTTCCTGCCGCCCCTACACTTCGCCGAGGTGGGCATAGCCAACAGGATCAAGGGGCTGATCGCTTGTCCCGTGGACAGGCTCGCCCTCTTCCAGAAGGTGGACTTCGAGGCGGCGCTGGGCTATCTCAAGGACAGGGACGGGGTGGAGTTGACGGAGCGGCAGCGGGAGGCCGTCGTCTCTGCCCTCACCCAGAAGGTGACGGTGATCACCGGCAACCCCGGCACCGGCAAGACCACCTGTGTGCGCTCCATCCTCCGGCTGGCGGAGGCGAAGAAGAAGACCTTCGTCCTCGCCGCCCCCACCGGTCGCGCGGCCAAGCGCCTCTCAGAGGCGACGGGCCGGTCCGCGAAGACGATCCACAGGCTGCTGGAGCTTCGTCCTGGGGGAGACGCCAAATACAACCAGGAGAACCCTCTTCCCGCCGACCTGGTGATCGTGGACGAGACCTCCATGATGGACGTGCTGATCACCAACTCCCTGTTCAAGGCTGTTAGCCCGGACGCTCACCTGGTGCTGGTTGGCGACGTGGATCAGCTCCCCTCCGTGGGGCCCGGTAACGTCCTCAGGGACATCATCGACTCCGGTACGGTCTCAGTGGTGCGGCTGGACGCCATCTTCCGGCAGGCACAGGAGAGCAGCATCGTCCTCAACGCCCACCGGATCAACCATGGGGAGATGCCCCAGTTCGACCACGGCTTCGGCGAGACTTTCATGTTCCAGGAGGAGGACCCGGAGAAGGTCTTCGAGATCATCGTGGACCTCGTGACCAGGCGAATCCCCAGAAAGTTCGGCCACGACCCGCTGCGTCACATCCAGGTTCTGAGCCCGATGTACAGGGGCAAGGCCGGGGTTGCCTTCCTGAACGAACAGCTCCAGGAGGTGCTGAACCCGCCCGACGACCGAAAGCCCGAGAAGCGGTACGGCGGCAAGCTGTTCCGCGTGGGCGACAAGGTGATGCAGGTACGGAACAACTACGAGAAGGAGGTCTTCAACGGGGACGCCGGCCGCATCGTCTCCATGAATCAGGAAGACCAGACCGTGCTGGTGGTCTTCGACGACGACCGAACGGTGGAGTACGACTTCTCGGAACTGGACGAGCTGGTCCACGCCTTCGCCATCTCGGTCCACAAGGCCCAGGGGGCGGAGTACCCGGCGGTGGTTATCCCCTGCCTCACGCAGCACTACCTGCTGCTGCAGCGGAACCTGATCTACACGGCGGTGACCAGGGCGAGGAAGCTGGCCGTGCTGGTGGGGACGAAGAAGGCCCTAGCCATCGCCCTCAAGAACAACAAGATCGCCTTCCGCTACAGCGGCCTCAAGCGCCGCCTGACAGAATAGGGGAAGCGGGCGCACGGTCCACCGCGTCTAGGCTGGGCGCCTTAGTGCTACAATCACATGGAGGACCTCCCGACCAGTCCGCGCAGGTAGCCCCAGCTATATCCTTCTTCTTTGTTGGCGGCGCGTTGCCGCCGTGTTTGCGGACGATCCAGCCGGGTCGGGCTCTGTCCCATAGGTGCGATGGTGCGCCTATGGGACGTATTGGGGTGACCAAATTGCCGTCCAGGATAGGCTCGGAGAGGGCCAGCTCCGGCTCGAACGGGAACGTCGAACGCGCTCTGGAAGCGCCGCACCGCCAGCCGGTCACGGCTCGGTTGGCCGCGGCCACATCGCGTCGCGCCGACCTGGAGACGCTGCTCGCGGCGGCTCCACCCGGTGCATCTCCAGCCAAGCTCCGACAGCTTGTTGTGGACCAAAACATCGCTGGCAAAGGCTCGGCCATTTCTCGACAGAAACTCTGGAGCCAACTCAGGCAGCGTTACGTGCTCGACCATTCTGTTCCAGAAGGGGCAGCCTTTCTTGCAGGAATGGCCGCCACGTCAAGCTTCTCAGACCGCGGTCTGCTCTGCTTACTGATGATGGCACGGACCGACCGGCTGTTCAGAGACATCACCCTCAGTGCCGTCAGTCCTTCGTTGGCGCGAGATGGCGTACAGATCCCTTCCGACCAGGTTCAGGGGCAGTTGGAGGGCTATCTCCAGGAGCACGGACTGGCGTGGTCTCCAGACACCGTCGAGCACTTACGTCAGCACCTTATGGCGTCGCTGAAGGATTTCGGCGTGCTCCGTGGTTCCAAAGTGAAGCGGACAGTCCGGCCCCGTCCAAGTTCGCAGGTTGCGCTCTTTGCTGCTCGGCTCGCGCTGGCCGAAGGACAATCTCCACGGCGGGTTCTTGATTCCGAGTGGTTCCGGCTTCTGGGGCTGGATACCGACCAGGTGGTGGACCTTCTTTACGCCGCGGCTCGCGATGGCGTGCTTCGGTTCCGGATGCAAGCCGAGGTGGTGGATCTGCAGATGCCTGAAATGGAAGGGGACAGGGGATGAGACGCTCCATAGAGGATGGCTTCATGGCGCTGCGGCAGAAAGTGAAGGAGTGGGCAGCGGACAATTCCCGGCCCGATATCTGGGTTTTCGTCTACCCTCCCGAGTGGGAAGCCGCGATGCTGGCTCGCTTCCCCTCGTTTGCCGAGTCTTGTGGGGACGAGGGCTGGCGAGTTATCCTCGAAGACGTTGGGCAGGGATTCCTCCACGAGGTCCAGCGTCGCAAGGGCCTTACCGACAGGCTCGTTGAGGTGGAGCGGGCCAGCACGGCGGATGCCCTACATGATCTCGGAATCGTCGCGGCCCGCTATCTCACCCGCCTTTTGTCCTCGCCTCTGGACCCGCCGGCCATCTGCAGGATTCTGGTGAACACCGGCGCCCTGAGCGCGTTCGTCTCCTACTCCGCGATCACCAATGAGCTACACGCGAATGTGACGGCTCCCTGCATCCTGGCTTTCCCCGGCGAAGGGGATGATCGTTCGCTTAACCTGCTCCGTGTGCGTACGGACACGAACTACCGCGTTCCACGCGTCTAGATCATCCAAGGTCGGAAATCGAAGCTGGAGGTGCCCAGACATGAAGATCCGAGAATGTATCGAGCGACCGCTCTCCGACGAGCCACAGAGCGTGGTCAAGGTGTACGAGACCTCCAAGCTGCGCACCGACATCCAGGAGTATGTCCTGACCGACCGACTGGCCAAGGATCTCGGCAGGGTTCTGGAAGCGGTTATCGATTCGGCCCGTCCTGGGTACTCCGGCAGCGACAAGGTGGGGGTCTGGATATCCGGCTTCTTCGGCTCCGGCAAAAGCCACCTTGCCAAGCTCGCCGGGCACCTGCTCGCCGACACGTCACTCGGAAAAGATACCCTCAGCGCCCGCTCGCTCTTCATGTCGCTGCTCCATCGCGGCCGCCCGTCGGATGACCAGCTCCGGGAGCTGTTCCAGCAGGCCACGAACTACCGTCTCGCGTGCCACCTCGTGACCTTCGACGTCACTGCTCTGCACGCCGCTGCCGCGGACAAGAACGTTGGGCTCACCTTTTTGCGTGGGTTCTACCACTCCCTGGGCCTATCAGACGTCATCCCCTTTGCTGAACGCGAGCTGGAGCTGAAGTCCGCGGGGAAGTACGAGCAGTTCCTCCAGCTGTACGGCGCCAAGACGGCAGTAGCCTGGGCGGAGGACAAGGACATGATCACCTCCAGCCCCCAGTTCGCGGAGTGCCTCGCCGAGCTACTTCCCAACCGTTATCCCACTCCCCAACTCGCTCACGATAGCCTGCGGCTCTCCATGGAACAGGTCAATACGCTACTAACCATCGAAGGAATCGTGGATACCCTTCTTAGATGGCTGGACGCCAGGCAGAGGGCATCCGCCAACAAGGCTCCCCAACGGCTGGTTTTCGTCGCCGACGAGGTTGGAGCCTGGGCGGGTCGAGACATGAAGCGGATCGAACAGCTCCGCTCTCTGATCGAGGTGTTGAGCTCGAAGGGCCGGGGGCGCATCTGGCTCCTGGCAACCTCCCAGGAGAAGCTCTCGGCGGTGGTTCAGAACACCACGGCGGATCGCGAGATGCTTCAGCGTCTGGAGGCGCGCTTTGGTATCAACGTGCACCTGGAGTCCAGCGAAGTTGGGACAGTAATCGAGGACCGGATTCTTCGGAAGCGTCCCACCAGCCATCGGGCCCTCGTGGATCTTTGGGACAGGCGCCAGGCGATGCTCAGGGATATTGCTGAGTCCCCCGGGTTAGAGTTGGGAGCCAACTACCCTCGGCCCGAGCGGGATCGATTCGCCGCCGACTACCCCTTCCTGCCCTATCAGATAGAGGCATCCGCGGACATATTCGGGGGGATGCGGGGGGTCAAGGTCAGCTCCGGTGCCCGGTCCATGATACGAGTGGTTTTCGATGCCACGCGTGAACTGGCCGAGGCAGATCTGGGCACCGTGGTCAGCTGGGATCGCATCTTCGACTCGGCCAACCGCGACAACGAGTTCGCCGACGAGCAGTACCTCGGGAGCCAGGGGCTGGAATACCTCAACTCCGCCGACCGCGATGTGACGGGCGTGCCGATGGTGCCTTCGCGGCTGCTGAAAACCCTCTGGCTGATAGACAAGAGCCCTCGCATTCCTAGAACGGAGCGGAACCTGGCTCGCCTGCTGGTCACTCAACTGGACTCGGACATCCTCCAGTTGGAGTCCCAGGTGGCGGAGACACTCGCCGGGCTAGTCCAGAGGAACTTCGTCCGTCAGGAGGTGACAACCGGCCAGTGGAAGTTCCTCACTCAGGACGAAGTGACGGTTGAGAAGATCGTCCGTCGCCTCGCCGACGAGTTGAAGGCCACCGAGGTTCGGCATGGAGTGTCCAAGCTGTACTCCGAACGTCTGCTGACCCTATTCAACGGCCGCATCACTCACGGTAAGAGCAACACCACCTTCGAGTACGCGGTCGTCTTAAACGACGTTCCCCTGAAGAACGAGCAGTCCCCGGTCAAGCTGCGCGTTGCGTTCGCGGGAACCCCCGCGGGTCACAGGGCTGCTGAGGACAGCGCCGTTTATCTTGAAGAGCCGGTCGTCCACTGGGTCGTGGACCTCTCGCAGAAGCTCGAAGATCGCCTCCGGCGAGCCATGGCGATAGAGCGGCTGCCAGAAGACGAGGAGTTCCGACGGATAGCCACCGACCGAACCAAGAAGGAGGCGGAGAAGCTCGAAGGAGAGGCGATTCAGCTTCGTCGTGACGCCGAGTCCGAGGTGGAGGCGGTCTTCCGTTCCGGCGTCCTCCACTACGCCGGTGACCTCGTACAGCTGGCCGAACAGAACGGGGCCGCCAAGGCTAAGGTTGAGATCGCGCTGCGCAACAGGATAGACACCAAGTACTTCCGATTCACAGATGGGGATCGCACCTTCAAGGCCGAGAACGTCGACCGATTGTTCACAGTTCCGCCGTCCAGCCGAGCGGGGCTCGATCCGGGCCTCGGGTTGTTCGACGCGGATGGGCACGTCCACGGCAACCACGTCTTGGTGGAGGCGGTAACCGATTATCTCAGGGCGACGTCCAACAACTCGGGGCAGGACCTGGCCGACAACTTTGCGCGCCCACCGTTCGGCTGGCAGGCGGACCTCCTGCGCTATGTGGCAGCGGCCATGTTCGCGGACGGGAAGCTGTCGGCCGCCGACAGGGCCGGCAAGCGGTACGACAACCCCAGGGAGACGGCGGCTCGCGCCCTCTTCGGCACTCTGGCCTTCAGGACCACCCGGCTTGAGGTGGAAGAGGAGGCGATCACGCCAGCCGAGTCCAGTGCCGCTCGTTCCCTGTTGACTGACCTCGGACATTCCCCTGCTGACGGAAGTGAGGTGGCGTTGAAGGAGGCTACCCTGCTGCTGTGTGGGGATCTGAGCAAGAGGTTGTTGGTGGTAGAGAAGGCAAAGGAAGTGGAGCTTCCCCTGCCCGACCTCTACGGGAAGATCCCTCTCCTGGTCGAGGGAATCGAGGCCGCGGGCTCACGCGCCAAGGTGACTCGCGCTCTGTTGGCAGAGGCAGAACTCCTGAAGAGCGGGTACGCCGCCCTGAAACAGCTGGAGGAGTTCGGGAAGCACGCCGGCTTCGCCCAGTACCGGCGCTCTCAGCAGCTGTTGGGGGCCGCGCTTCAGGCCGGACTCCCCGAGGACCCTGTCTGGGGGCCCAAGATCCAGGAAGCTCGCGACGAAATGGAATCGCTCCGACAGCAGAAGAGGGTGCTGGATGAGTGGGATGGAGCCGTCAAACGGTACCGTTCGCAGGTGATCGATGCTTTCCGTGCCGTTTACCTCCCACTGCGCAACGACTTGTCCCAACGGACGGAAGTGGCGCACAAAACGGTACTCGACATGCCGGAGTATCAGGCCCTGGAGTTGGGCGACAAGGCCCAGATCCGAACCAGGTTCCTGGCCGAAGGGAAGTCGCTGCACCCGGTCGCTGTCCCCGAGCTTCGCGATGAGCAGCAACTGCTGGTGGCGAACTCTGAGTACAGCGTTCCGCACCTGCAGGCTGCGCTGGCGGCCCTCGACACCCAGCTCAGCGCGGCGAAGGGGACGGTCCTGAAGCTGTACGATGAGGAGCAGCGCCGCAAGGGAGAGGAGTCGAAGACCGCCACCTGGGACATGAAGAAAGCCTTTGGCGGGAAGAGGTTTGGCACGACGGAGCAGGTAGATCAGGTCTTCGACGCGGAGAAGGAAAGGCTGAAGGCGCTGATCCTGGATGGCAAAACAGTTCAGGTGGTATGACGGTCACTCGGCGACGATGACACTCTCTGGTTGGCAGGTAGCAGGCAGTGTACGTGATGTTCCTGGACGAGTCCGGAGACCACAGTCTGGACAAGATCGACCCGCAGTTCCCCATGTTCGTGCTGGCTGGGTGCATACTCGATAAGGAATACCACGAAGGTGTCGTCGAGTCCCGAATGCGCCGGTACAAGCAAGACTTGTTTGGTCGCCCGGACATCGTGCTGCACACCGCCGACATCACGAGAAACAAGAACGGATTCGAGATGATGAAGGACGGGGAATTCCGAAGCCGCTTCTACGCGGAAACCAATTCCCTCGTTGCGGGCCTCGACTTCACCGTCCTGGCGTGCGCCATTCACAAGCAGCGCTTCACAGACCAATACGGTAAGTTCGCCTTCGATCCCTACGTCCTGTCACTGGAATGCCTTATTGAACGGTTCGTGTTCTTTCTCCAGGAGCGGAATGAGGTGGGCCAGATCGTGGCAGAGAGCCGCAACCCGACTTTCGACAAGGAGTTGGATCTGGCCTTCCAACTGCGTCTAACGAAGGGAACGCGCTTCGTGAGGCCGGCTCGCCTGACCGAAAGACTCGCCGGGTTGACGTTCCGTTCGAAGAAGGAGAATATCGCCGGCCTCCAGATAGCCGATCTGGTCGCGACGCCGATTGCTCGGGCAGTGCTGGGTAAGCCTACAAGGGAGGATTACCGGATTGTGGAGAGCAAGTTCCGACGACGGGGTGGTACTCACCTGGGAGCGGGTCTTGTGGCGATCCCGAAATAGAAGAGCGGGACCCGCTACGCAGTTCCCGCTCTCTGCCCCGACAGGGCGATACGAACAGCTATTCTTGCGCACGATACGTTCAAAGCGCATGTCAAGTATAGCATGCTAAGCATGCTTGTCAATGGCGCCCTAGGCGGTTCCAAGTGGAGGTACATCCCAGATGCTCGTAACGGCGACGTTCACGCACGAGATCCTACCACCATATGGGGTTCCCATCTCTTCACTCAGGACGCAGCTTGATCCCTTTGACGTCGAAATCGAGGGGGCGACAGTGCGCATCGTTCCCGTCATTGACGAGATGTCCTATTCCGAGCCGGTCGCAGGTGCAGACGCGAACGAAATTGGAGAGCGTCAGGTTCACTACCATACTCTCCATTCCATCAAGGCCGTGGTCAAGCGCAAAGTGAAATCCGTCGAGCCCAAGAAGTTTGACCGGACCCGTTTCGAACTCCCAGCTCTTGCAGCCATAAGCGCGACTCTGCGGCAGGTTAGGGCAGCAACCGACATTACTGGTGTTGATGTCCACGTCGGCACTGTTGCACATGAGTATGTCGATGCAGCTGGAAGGGCGCTGCCTTGGTGGTCGACCAATTCCATCAACCTTGATGGAGTGGGCTCTCTGAACGGAGACGACTGGCGCGAAGTAGCGAAGCAAGTAGTCAATGGCAATGAGACATCCCTCGCATTCGAACTGGTGATGGATGCCAGGCGTTTCTTTCGACAGCGAGACTACACGATGGCGCTAATGAACGCAGCTATCGCCTGTGAGATCTACCTGAACGATTTGGTTGCCGCCGCCCTCCGACAGCGGATGAGTATCACAGAGGACACGGCCAGAGAGTGGACCAAGAACATTCACAATGACAAGCTGTTGATCCTTGTGCAGAGCCTCTACGATCTGCCTACCAACGTGTTTCTTTCTGACAAGAAAATCGACCCCATAGCCCTTATCAGACGTACGTTTCCCAGAAGGAACAAGGTCGCTCACGGCGACAAAGGAATAAGGGTCACGGCTGAATGGGCAGGTGAGGCGATTGACGCAGCGAACCGACTCGCTAATGCGAGACCTAAACGCATTGACGGCGATGGTGGGGTGGCGGAGTCCGTGCAGCCATCTTGAATCGCATCTGAAGACTCGGCGCGTTTCACCCCTTGCTTTCCAAGGTGGGTCCAACAAGGAGGCGAAGCAATGACAGAGGAAGTAACCGTTGAGAGGTCCCTCCTGGATCAGATTCTGGACGCCATGGTTGTCAGCATCGAGGCAAAGGATGAGTTCGATCCAGAGACGGTTTCCAGGCTCAAGGAACTTCGCGAGAGTGGCGGCTTCTCCAAGTCGGCGGCCATCGCCGATGCTATCGCAGAGAAGTGAGAGGGTGCGGTGAAACTCCAGGAGCTTGAGATCCAGAACGTCCGGGGGATCCGACACCTAGTGCTGAAACCCGAATGCCAGAATCTTGTGGTGTGGGGACCCAACGGCTCAGGGAAGAGTGCCGTCGTAGATGCCATCGACTTCTTGCTTACCGGCCGGATATCGCGTCTGACAGGTAAGGGAACCGGTGGCCTCACCCTGGGAAAGCATGGTCCGCACGTAGACTGCGTAAAGACTCCTGGTGAGGCCAAGGTTCGCGCTATCGTACGGCTCCCCGGGGTGAAAGATCCCATTGAGATCACGCGTTGCATGTCGACCCCCAACACGCTCGATGGGTGCGGCGGGTCTGTGTCCCCAGCATTGGAAGCGGTGATGAGCCTGGCCCGGCGTGGGCAGCATGTCCTGACTCGGCGAGACATCCTGAAGTACATAACGGCCGAGGCTGGAACGCGGGCCCAGCAGATCCAGGAGCTGCTGAACGTCTCCGAGATCGAGACGATCAGGAAGACCCTCGTCGGGGTCCGGAACGACCTGGAGAAAGATGAGAAGTCCGCGAGACGTAGGCTCGAAGAAGAGAAGGGCAGAGTGATTTCCCCGCTCGGGATTCGAAAGTTCGCCCCTGACGCCGTGGTCGACGTGATCAATCGATGGAGAGCTCTTCTGGGCGGTGCTCCCATCCAGGATCTCGCCTCCAATCAAGTTCGATCAGGGCTCAAACCGCCCGCAGCTGTCGCTGACTCCCAGGGTATGAGCGTCAGCCTCCTGGAAAAGGACATCGAGAACCTCCGGGTGGTAGTGTCGCCTCCGTCAAGCGAGGAGAGGCTGTCAACGGAGAAACGGCTCAGGGACTTGCTGGATACGGTGCGGGCTGAGCCACGACTTATCACCGCCCTGTCGCGGGTCGAGCTAACCAGGCGTGGCCTGGAATTGCTCGGTGACGGCGATAGCTGCCCCCTTTGCGACACGCCATGGCCGTCCGGTCAACTGCGCGAGCATCTGCTTCAGCACCTGGCAGTCGCGGGAGTCGCCGCGGAGCACCAGAAACAGATCGAGGCGTTATCCTCCAGTCTTCTGGCCGTGGTCAATCGCACCATCCCGAGTATTCAGAAGGTGGTTGCCGCCGCTCAGGTCGTTGGCCCCAAGGATAGGATCCAGACCCTGCAGGATTGGCAGGCCGCGCTTCAGGAGCTTTCGGCGTCGCTGTACTCAGCGGTGGAGAAATATCCCCACCCGAGACTCGGGAGCGAACGGGTCGCGCAGATGCTCGCTCCGGACGACCTCGGCACGCTTCTGGAGCAGATTCAAGCCGCTGCCAGGGCAGCCTTCCCAGAGACCACTCCCGAACAAGATGCCTGGCAGTCCCTCATACAGGTTGAGATCAACTTGAAACGGCTGGAAGACGCTGATACTGCCCTTCGGAAGGCCGGGGTCTCTCACAAGAGGGGCAGTTCCCTGCTCGCCAGCTTTCTTGAGGCCAGAGACGAAGTTCTCGGGCGGCTTTACAACGAGATCAAAGACCGGTTCGTTGCCCTTTACCGGCAGCTACACGAGTTGGACGAGGGACAGTTCACGGCGACGATCAGGCCTGAAGAGGCGGCCCTTGAAATGGAGGTAGATTTCTTCGGTCGCGGCACCTTTCCGCCGCACGCCTTGCACAGCGAAGGGCACCAGGACAGCATGGGCCTCTGCCTCTACCTGGCCCTGGCGGAACGCTTGAACAAGAACTTGATCGAATTGACGGTCCTAGACGATGTAGTAATGTCTGTGGATGCCGACCATCGCCGCCAGGTCTGCCAGGTGCTATCCAGGAGCTTTCCGGACCGGCAGTTCCTCATCACAACTCACGACAAGACCTGGGCGTACCAACTGAAGAGTGAAGGGGTTGTTGGCTCCAAGGGATCCGTGGAGTTCTACAGCTGGGATGTCGACAATGGACCTCAAGTTAACTACGAGACCGACCTGTGGAACCTGATAGACGCTGACTTGAAGAAGAACGATGTTCCTGCGGCGGCTTCTCGGCTGAGAAGATGTTCTGAGCAGTTCTTTGGTTCAGTATGCGATGCTCTCCAGGCACCGGTTGTGTTCAGATTGAACGGACGGTGGATGCTAGGAGACTTCCTGCCCGCGGCGATTGGCGAGTACAACAATCTCTTGAAGCAGGCTAAGAAGGCCGCCAACTCCTGGAACGATCAGGAGACCCTGGCGTATCTCCAGGAGCTTCAGAGCGTTGCAGGGACGATCTTCAAGAGGACAAACGCCGAACAATGGGCTGTGAACGCGACGGTTCATTACGACAATTGGCACGCCCTCTCGGTGAAGGACCTTCGCCCGGTTGTCGAGGCGTTCCAGGATCTGTCTGCCCTGTTCACCTGCACGAAGTGCGGGGGGATGGTTCGGCTTGCTACCTTTGGGATCACCGCTGCCAACGTACGGTGCGGCTGTGGGAAGTTCAATTGGAGCCTCATCGACAAGGGCAAGGCCAACTAAGCAGATACTCTCGGATGAGGTGCGCATCTCCGTGGACTCGGCGTCATGCTTTGCGGCTGAATCTGGCTCCGCCATCAGATTCTCCGTTCGATGTGCTCATATGCATGGGGGGACAATAGCGATGATCCGAGACATGTCAGTATCCAATCCGATTGCCCGTGATCGCGACGAGTGGCCGCCTAGCAGGGTCAACATGCCGGACATTTCAGACCTCAAGAAGGACTTGTTGCCAATCTCCATGGTGAGCATGTTCGTTGGCAAAGCGCCGCGTAAGCATCCTGCTAGAGCCTACTGGCTCACTCTGGTGCGACTGGTTGACAAGGCTGTCTTCGAATACGGCCACGCCCAGGTCGCCGTTGAGGCTGCTCGGGAGCTACCCAAACAGAGAAAGGGACTAGTTCTCCTCCCATTCGATGCGGTAGGACATTTCGAGAACTGCATCAATGCTATGCATCGCGCCATGAACTTTGTTAAAGCCCTTCAGTCTGCGAGGCTTCGCAAGCCCGATGGCAGTCCTGTAGTGCCTCGCGGACTGCCGGTGCTGTCTACAGACGCTACTAGCCGGATCGACAAGATGCGCAACGCTATTGAGCATACCGAGAAGGACATAGCAAAGGGTGTCCTGGCGGTGGGTCAACCGCTCTTTCTAGCGATTGGAGAAGACGACATCCGACTTCCATCGGTTACCATTCGGTACTCAGAACTCGCATCGTGGATAGAGCAATTGCAGCATATTGCCCTGGAACTGTCCCAGTATCAAGAGCCCTCAGGAGCAACCGAATTGACTACCGAGTCCTAAGCAGCTAGTTTCGGCTATAGCTGACTTTGGGCAACGATCTGGTCGATGAGGTCCAGGTATCTCGAATTGTCACAATCCTGTCCGTGGAGGCCGTCGTGACTGTTAGCTCCGCTGCCCACGACAACGGTATCCCGCAACCCGTCCGCCGCATCCTTCAGCGGAAAGTGCTGGAGCTACGTGCTGCCCTGGAAGATGACTTCCGCAGGCAGTTGACGGCTCTGGGGATCCGCGAGAGCGGAATCCAAGCGGTGCCTGGCGGGCGAATTCTGGCAGCGGTGGACCAGCGGGTCCGTGAGGCTGCTACCGCCGTGATCGAGCGAGAGACGAAGGGCGGGGCGAGCCATCGCGATGCCATGGCGTTCTACATCCGAGAATCAGCATTTACATTCCTGAACAGGGTAGTTGGTCTTCGTTGCCTTGAAGAGCGAAACTTGCTGCTCGTGAGCGGCCAGCCGGAGCAGGCAATCCGCCAGGACCCCACCAGGGGAGCCTCCTCCCTGTACTGGCGAGTTCGCAACGAACTGCCGGCGGCTACCAATCCACGGGAAGTGTGGCGTGAGACCCTTCATCGAGCCTGGATCGCCCTGTCCGAACGGATCAAGGTTCTTTTCGATCCCGACTCCGAATTGGTGGCCTTGCTGCCGCTGTTGCCCGTACTTCAGCAGGTCGTCGACGTCCTTAACAGCCCCGAAATCCCGACCGATAGTTTCGCTCAGGATGAGTTCCTTGGGTGGATCTACCAGTACTACAACTCACAGGAGAAGGACGAGGTCTACGGTCGGTTGGGCAAGGGCGAAAAGCTGGAGAAACCCGAGGAGATCGCGGCTGCCACATGCCTCTACACCGAGCGATATATGGTCGATTACCTGCTCCAGAACACCCTGGGCGCTCTCTGGGTGCAGATGCACCCGGATAGTGAGCTTTCAGCGAATTGGCCCTACTTTGTGAACCATCAGCCGCTGGGGAATGATTCCCCTCTCCCTCTGGGAGAGGGAGAGGGTGAGGGTTCGCCCCGTCGCCTGCGTGACGTAACCCTCATGGACCCCGCCTGCGGCAGTGGTCACTTCCTCGTGCGGGCCTTCGACCTGTTGGTGGATATGTACCGGGAGGAGGCGAAGGAGCCAGAGTCGGAGATCCCACGCCTCATTCTGGAGCGAAACCTTCACGGAATCGACATAGATCCGAGGTCTGTGCAGATCGCCGCGCTGGCCCTCTACATAAAGGGTTGTGCGCTGGCCGGGCCCGACTTCCGGCCGAGACGCATCAACCTCGTTGCCGCTGACGCCCTCCTGCCTGGCGACGAGCCCCCCGCCCAGTACATGATCCGGTTCCAGGGCGACCGAGAGGTCGAGGATCTGGTCAAGGGAATCTGGCAGGGGCTGAGGAACGTTCGGGAGTTCGGCTCGCTGCTCCACCCCGAGCGGGCCGTGGACGAAGTTGTGAAGAGGCGCCGCGAACGCGAGAAGGGAAGCTATTGGGAATCGGACGACGCCCAGTGGGAGCAATGGAAGCGAGACCTTCTAGACGGGCTGCGTGAGGAGTTCGAGCGGGAGTCTCAAAGCGAGGATCTGGGACAGCGTTTGTTCGGCCAGGAAGCGGCTAAGGGTGTGGGGCTGGTTGAGGCCCTCGGACGACGCTACGATGTGGTCGTGGCGAACCCGCCCTATCAGGGTAGTGGCAGTCTGAACTCCGGATACAAGAGCTTCCTGGCGAAAGAGTATGCTGACGGCAAGCGTGACGTGTATGCCGCCTTCATTCTCCGGTGCATGGACTTCTGCCACCAGCACGGGCGGCTGGGGATGGTGACCCAGCAGTCGTGGATGTTCCTGCGCTCCTTCGTGGGGCTGCGGAAGCGAGTGCTGGAGGAGGCGTCCCTGGAGACCATCGCCCATCTGGGGCCACGCGCCTTCGGGGAGATCGGCGGCGAGGTGGTGAATACCACCCTGTTCACCCTGCGGGCCGCTCCGCCCATCCCGGAGCACCAGCTGACCGGCTTCCGGCTGATCGGGCCGAAGTCGGCCGCCGAGAAGGACCGGCTGCTGGGGGAGGCTATTGCGGGCCGTGCCAGGTCGGTGGCCTCCACGCCGAAGCAGTCAGACTTCGTGGCGATCCCCGAAACCCCCTTCGTGCACTGGCTGCGCCCTCGTTTCTTTGAACTCCTAAAGAGCCCCTCGAGACTCCGCCAGGTCGCAGATGTTCGGCAAGGCCTGGCAACCGCCGACAACGATCAGTTCACCAGGTGCTTCTGGGAAGTCAGTACTTTCGGGAGGCTAGTGGATGGCACGCCTGCAGCCGGTCGCTGGTTTTGGTACGCAAAAGGCGGGGGCTACCGAAAGTGGTGTGGACTGTGGTGGGTAGTTGTAGATTGGGAAAACGATGGAGCAAGAATAAAGAGCCGGATTGATCCAAAGACCGGGCGGCCCTATTCAAACGTCTGGATGCTGATGGACACTGAAAAGAGATATTTCTTTCGGCCAGGCCTGACGTACACCCTGATGTGCCAAGGGAGCCTCGGAGCGAGACTGCTAGAGGATGCGGTGTTCGGTGACGTTTCTCCGTCTGCGTTTTTGGGCACGACCAGCAACGAATCGCGAATGGCGTATTTGGCACTCTTATGTACTCGTCCAGTGTCATACCTGCTCCGAGTAGTAACACAGAGCATGAAGTTCCGCGAAGGCTACTTCGCCAACCTCCCAGTGCCGAGCGAGTCCTTGGATCGATTCGTCGATATTGGCAGGTGTTGCGTAAAGCTGAAGCAGGCTCTGATATCCAGAGATCCTGTTGAACGCGATTTCCACGTTGCCAAACTCGAAGCTCTTGCCGGCCCCCGTTCCGACAAGTACTTATCCGAAAATGGAGCGCCCCGGAAGGCAGCCGATGGCACAGTCAGTCTGATAGACCGGTGGTACAAAGCAGAGGGAGAGAGCGAACTACGTCAGGCGATGTTACACGCTCTTGAGGGTGCCAATGAGACCTTATCATGTGAGGTGTACAAGCTGGATGATGCCGATGTCCGAGCTATGTCGGACGAAGTTGGGACACCGGCTGGCTGGAATCCATTCCTTAGAACCTACGATAAGGTTCCCGACGCTCTACCTGAGGTTCGGTTTCCAAACGTAGTCTGGCATTCCGTGCAGGCCCACGCTCAGGCTAGTCTCAGCCATGAGTCGCTCGCCGAGTTGAAGAATCGGCTCAAGGACATATATGAGGCGACCTCCGAAGGTTCACCGAGCATTCGACCCGATGACGGTAGCGAGGACGAAGATGGCGTGGAACTGGGAGTGCACATTCCTATCCCTACTGAAACGACGATTGAAGGTCTTTCTCAGATACTGAGAATTCATCCGTTATCGGTTCACTGGCTTCTCCAAGAGATGCGAGACCAAGAGGGACTCTGCTGTCCACCAGCGTTTAAGCGGGATCTTGAGGACTACGCTTCCGTGTCGATCCTCAGGATGCTTGGTTATCGCTGGCCAAGCCACGGCGATCACGAAGACGAACATGGGGCAATCCTAGACCCTGAACTGGCGGCCAACGACGGGGTCATACCGCTTGGGCACATTGGGAACGAGGCGACGGCTCAGGAGCGACTGCTGCTTCGTCTGACGGGAGACTTCGGGGAGGAAGGCGCCGAGCGGTCGCTGCGGGAGTTCCGTCAGTGGGTTGGCCGAGACCTGGGAGACTGGCTGCGCAGAGACTTCTTTAAACGCCATGTCCAGCAGTTCAAGCAGCGCCCCATTGCCTGGCACCTGGTCTCCCCGCAACGCACCTTCGAGGCGTTCGTGCTATACCACAAACTCAGCAGGGAAACCCTCCAGAAGCTCAGGGCCCAGTATGCCGGCAGCCTGATCGAGCATCTCAGGTCGGACCAGGAACGGGCGCGGGCCCGTGGCGAGAACACCCGGGTCACCGAGATCCAGCTTCAGATCGAGGATGTTGAGGAGTTCCGCAACCGTATCGAGAAGATCGAGCGGGGCGACGAGCTGAAGTACCGGATCCGCTGCCGCTGGAAGGGCGAGGAGGCGACTGGAAGGCCGGGGCCGTATGCTCCCGACATCGACGATGGGGTCAAGGTGAACATCCGCCCATTCCAGGAGGCTGGCATTCTAGCTGTCAGGGAAGTGATAAAGAAGTGGTAGGGCTCTGTATGTAACATGCTTTCGCGGTACCGTTGGCTATGAAAGGATATAGGCATATCCTTATAGCGTGGAGGCGAACGATCTATGTCAGTTCCAGAACGATACGAGGCGACGAGCGCGGATCGGGCCACCTTGCCGGAAACGGACCTGCTCGCGCGCGAGCCTGCCCTCGCCGGAATCGTGGGGCTGCTGGTCGAGGCATATCAGCCGGAGCGGATCTATCTCTTCGGCTCGGTAGCGCGGGGCGAGGCCGGCCCCGACAGCGACTACGACCTGATGGTAATCGTGCCCGACGACGCGACGCCGGAGCGCCGCGATAGCGACCTCGCGTATCGCGTGCTCCGTGGTACGGGGATCGCCGCTGATGTGCTGGTTTGCACCCACTCCTACTTCGCGGCGCGGCGGCATCTCAGGGCGTCGTTGCCAGGGACGATCCTTCGCGAAGGGAGGCTCCTACATGCCGCATGACCCGGCTCTTGTCGCGGACACGCGAGCCTGGCTCTCGAAGGCCCGGATGGACCTGCTTGCTGCGGAGGCGGCCCTCGCACTCGGCCGCGAGGTGTACGGCGCGGTCCTTTCGCGGCTGCCGGAGGAGGTGCGGCCGTGAAACCTCCCGTGGAATGGAACCAAGATCAATCCTGGAGTAGAGAATGGCGGTAGGCTTCGGCGATCTGTTGGCGGCTGACCTTTCCAAGTGGATGAACTGCGCCCCCGACGGCGTGCCACGGCGTGTTCTGCTATGGCTGGATCCAGACAGGCAGTTCGCCCGTCTTGTGGAAGCCCTGAGAGAAGAGGTCGAAGCACAGGTCGGACCTGTGCTCCTGAGCGATTCCGATGGGGGTGGCCAGCTGCGGCTGAAACTGGAGCTGCTGGCACTGGAAGCCAGGCCGGAGGGCCGAGTGGTGGTGTACCTGCCTGGCTTCGGTCGCAACGACCTGGAGCCGCGTTCGGATGGTACCCCACCCGCTCTGTGGGGCGTGTACGACTACCGCTACAAGGGGTGCGTGTGGGGGCGCGGCGACTCCTGGCAAGCTGGAGACGTGTCGGAGTCGGTTAGCCTCCTTGGCTGGCTGCAGCTGCACGGTCTGGAGATCGCTGACGACAAGACTGCCAGGAAGCTGTCCGAGGGCGGGAGCGATTCTCTGCTTGCTCGCTATGCTGTGCGAATGGCGAAGCGGGATCCAGACCGGTGGCCGCGACCGCTCAGATTCTCCGACGTGGAGGAAGAGCTAGGAGGCGATCCACGGGAGACGCTGCGGAGGCTTCTGGCGGCCCCGCACAACGAGGTCCGGCGATGGGGGAGCGAGCTGCCCATGGTGCTGGCTCGCCTTGTGGGGGAGTACGGAATCAGCCTTCCTGCCGGCAAGGTGGCTCCTGAGGGCAGCGAAGGGCCCGATGCCGAGACGCTGGTAGATGCCATCGCGGTCCAGCTCGCACTGAGCGAGGCTTGGGACGCATTTGGCCAGCCGGCGGATTTCCCGTTTCTGTCCAGGTTGCCCTCCCGGCTAGCTCACCGACGCCGGATGGCGGCTTTCCTGCGCGACGATGTGATAAGCCATACGGAGCTGGGTCCCAAGTTCCGCGGCCGCGTGGCCCGGCTCGAGAAGGGCTACGATCTCGCCGATTGGGTCGCCGGGCATCACGGGCAGCCGGCCGGCCTGCCCCTTCTCGCCCGGGACCAGTGGAAGCGTTTTCTCCAGCGGTTCCAGACAGCGGCCGAGCAAGACTGGAAGGGCGCGCGAGACCTGCTGGCGGCCGAGCGGGTCGTCATCTCGGCAGGAGTCTCCGCTCCGTGGGACGGGAAGGGCGGGGAAAGCCAGTGGGGAACGATGGCTCGCCTGGGCGAGCTGTGCCAGCTCGCAACGTCTGCCATCGAGGAGGCGAACGCGTTAGCCAAGGCCCTCGACCTGGTCTCGGCCTACAGCAAGAAATGGTGGAAGGTGGACTCGCTGCACCTGGAGTTGCGTGCCGCCTGCTCGTCTGTAGCCGGACTCGAGTCGGTCCGGCGTGTCGCCGATCGGGCCTATTTCGAGTACGCATCGAACGTGAATCAGCGACTGGCCGAGTTGGTAGAGGAAGAAGGACAGTGGCCGCCAAGTGGTCTGGCGAGTGTTGAGAAGGAGCGAGACTCGCTCTGGAAGGCGGACAACGGGCGGCTGGGAGTGATCATCTGCGATGCCGTGAGGTGGGATCTGGGACGAAGGGTTGAGGGGAGACTCTCCGGCCCGGATCACTCAGTCGAGGCGGTCGCCGCGGTGCTGCCCTCGGAGACGGTATTCGGGATGGCGTCGCTGCTGCCGCTTGAGGAGGCAGGACTGGAGGCCGATTATCCTGAGGGCAAGACCCGAGTCAGGGACGTTTCTGGCCAAGACCTGTCGAGCAGGGAGGCCCGCAAGGAGTACCTCAGGTCGAAGCTGGTGGACAACAACGGGAAATCCATAGTCCAGTTCGTTGACATGGAGGCGCTGCTGAAGGGTGAACCGGTACCGAAATCCCGGATCGTCGTGGTCTTCGACAACAAGGGGGATGAGCAGGGCCACAAGGTTCCGGAGCAGCTGCCGCTGCTGGTCGAGCAGCTGGCCGCCAACCTAGCCAGGACTATCGAACTGCTGCAAGAAGCCGGGCTGAACACCGTCCATCTTGTGACCGACCATGGCTTCCTGTTGCTGCCGGTCGAGGAGGTGTCTGCCCTCGGCACGCCGAGCGTCCCGATTGCGCAGGCTCTGAGGCGGGAGTACCGGTGGGCCGCGTTGAAGCCCGATGCCCCCACCGAGGACCTGATCCGGATACCTTCGCCATTTGTGTCTCCGCCGAGCAGCCTGGGCCTGGCGCGCGGGGTCCGTACCCTCGTGCAGCCGGAGCCGTACCTGCACGGGGGACTCTCCCTTCAGGAGTGCGTGATCCCGCATCTGACCTCCAGGGCGACCTTCCGCACCGTCAGGGTCGGGGTGAAAGTCGAGGTGACCACGTCCAACCTGTCGGCCGGGACTGTCCCTGTTGTGCTGCGGCCGGTCATTCCACCCGAGCCGCCCATGTTCGGCGGCATTCAGCCTTTGAAGCTCCTGCTCCGGGTGGAGACTGACGATGAAGGTAAGGAGCCGCGTCGAGTGTCCGACGAACAGGCCGTTGAGCTGCGGTCCGATGTGGACGAGCTGAAGCCGGCGGTGTACCTCCAGGAAGGGGCAGAACTCCCAGCCGGACAGAAGCTGAAGCTGAGGGCAGTGGACGCGGAAACTGGGCGGGAACTCGGGTCAGTGCCGCTGACTCTGCTGGTGGACTGGGACTAGGGAGACAGTACCGATGTGTGAGACCGAAACGCTCCAGTGGGCCGAAGTAGAGAGTATCGCCTCGAGCGCGCTCTCCGTGTTCTGTGACGGGTCTGAACTTCAATGGGGAGCGAAAGCCTGGGAGATGCTGGTGAAGGCCGGCCTCGCCGGTTACTCTGACGAAGTCGGTCGCTGTCGAGCGTACATGAGGCTTCTGTCGCTCGCGGGGATCTACCGTGACTTCCACGGCATTGTCCTGGAAGAGGAATGGACCCCCTCCATCGACTATGAGGACTGGGTCTATGAGTCGGATGTGGATCGGTACCGGGTGGGACAGCTTATCGGACCGGACTTCGCCGGAGATTTCGCTGAGGCGCTGGAGCACCTGGCGGACGCTGCTCGGAGTGAGATTGCGCCGGTAATCAACGCGGGCTTTGGCGGCGATGCCATGCTATTCGTCGCCCTCTGGCGTACTCGGTACCCTCCGGAGCTGGATCGAGCACAGGAGCCTATCGATTCCGACGAGTCGGCGAGCGATAGTGCCGCAGGCCAGCTCCAACTGGGGCTGAGTGATGATGAGGCGCCTGATCGGGATGAAGCCGAGTACAGCGACGATGACGATGATGACGAAGCGTACGAGACCGACTGGGAGATCCTGAACGAGGACACGACTCCCGAGAAAGTGGACGCGTATGACTGGATCAGGCAAGGTTGCCCGGCCTACTTCTGAGCGGAAGACTAGGCTGACGCCCGCGGAGCTTCCGCACCAGTTGCCTAGGAGAAGCGATGACGACCGAGACGATTGAACTCGATACGCTGGACGAGAAGGCGAACTCCAGCTTCCCTGGGCTCGTGGTTCGCAAGGATCTGGTGCGCCGTCTGCGCTCCGCCTACGGAGTCCCCATCTTCGTGATTGAATACCTCCTGGGGAAGTACTGCGCTTCGACCGACCCCACCGTGATCGAGCATGGCCTAGAGTACGTCAGGAAGAGCCTATCCGAGCGATACGTGAAGCCGGACGAACGGGAGATAGTCAAGGCCCGCATCCAGCAGCAGGGCGTTTACACGATCATCGACAAGGTGTCGGCCACCCTCAAGGAGGTCGACGATAAGTACTGGGCGACTCTGCACAACATCAGCCTGGACTATGTGAACATCGATGAGTCGACCGTGCGCGAACATGACCGGCTCCTGATGGGCGGCATCTGGGCAGAGATCTTCCTTCGGTATGATGGGACCTACAAGTTCAAGAACTACACTCGGCCCTTCTTCATCGGCAAACTGAAGCCCATCCAGCTCTCCCAGCACAGCATTGGTCCTCTTCAGGAAGCCCGTGGCCAATTCACCAGGGAAGAGTGGATTGATCTGCTATTGCGCTCGCTCGGGTTGGAGCCCAAGCACGAGTACTTCAGTCCGCGACGGAAGATGCTGTACCTGTCCAGGCTGATCCCTCTCGTCGAGCGCAACTTCAACCTGGTCGAGTTGGGTCCGAGGGGAACTGGAAAGTCCTTCGTGTACCAGCAGATCAGCCCGTACTGCCACCTGGTATCCGGTGGGCAGACCACCGTGGCTCAGATGTTCGTCAACCTCGCCTCGGGGCAGAGAGGGCTGGTCGCCCTCTGGGACACGGTCGCCTTCGATGAGGCTGCTGGTATCCGGTTCCAGGACAAGAACGGCATCAACATCATGAAGAACTACATGGAGGACGGGGCCTTCAGCCGCGGGCGCGAAATGATCAACGCCGAGGGCTCCATCGTCTTCGTAGGGAATCTCGATGGCGACGTAGGCACCATCGTCCGAACTTCCAACCTGTTCTACCCCATGCCGAAGGAGATGGACACGGCGTTCTTCGACCGCATTCACTTCTACCTGCCGGGCTGGGAACTGGGAAAGACGAGAGACGAGTACTACACCTCTCATTTCGGGCTGCTCTCCGACTATCTAGCCGAGGTGCTCAGGACACTGCGCCGGACCAGCTACGTGGATCTGCCGGAGAGGTACTTCGAGTTCGGGAGCCACGTGGGGGGCCGCGACGCGAAGGCCGTCAGGAAGACGGTCAGCGGACTGGTGAAGTTGATCCATCCGGACGGAAACGTGAGCAAGGAAGAACTCGGAGAGTACTTGGAGTTCGCCCTGGAGATGCGCCGAAGAGTGAAGGAGCAGCTCAAGAAGATGGGCGGGCTGGAGTACTGGGACGTGAACTTCAGCTACACGGACCGGGAGACCCGGAGCCAGGCGTACGTCACTGTTCCGGAGAGCGGCGGCGGCGTGATGATTACCGGACAGCCACTGCCACCGGGATCCGTCTACACCATCGGGATGGACACCACAGACCGGAAGCTGGCGCTCTACCTGATACAGACCCAGGTCAACCCGGGCAGCGGAAGGATCATTCCTCTGGGCAACCTCTCGCCCGTCATGAAGGAGGCGCTGAAGGCCGCAGACGCCTATCTCAGGGCACACATCAAGGACCTCGGAATAGATAGAGACCCACGTCAGTATGACTTCACAGTCCAGGCCGTGAACCTGAACCAGGCCAAGGAGGGAGCTGAGACGGCCATCGCCTTCTTCATCTCCATGGTCTCGGCCGTTCTTGAACGCCCGACAGATCCCACCACCGTAGTCGCGGGGGAGATGAGCGTCAAAGGGCTGATGCAAAAGGTCTCTAACCTGACCGAGAGGCTCCAACTAGCTCTGGAGGCCGGCGCCAAGCGGGTCCTGATCCCTTCCGAGAACAAGCGTGATCTGGGCGAGGTACCCGACGAGGTGTTGAACAAGATCCAACCCGTCTTCTACATGGACCCGATCAACGCGGCGATTCGAGCGATGGGGTTGGAGTAAGAAGAAGCTGGCGGTGCTTGTGGGGACGAAGAAAGCGCTGGCCATCGTCCTCAAGAACAACAAGATCGCCCTTCGCTACAGCGGCCTCAAGCACCGCCTGACGGAACTGTGACAGCCGCGCTGAAGCGGCCCGGCCCTCAGAGTGCCCGGGTTATCTCCTCGACGGCCGAGGGATTCTCCAGAGAGGAGACGTCCCCCATCTCCTTCTGCCCCAGGTAGGCGGCCCGGATCACGCGCCGCATGATCTTGGCGTTCCGCGTCTTCGGCAGGTCTCGGACGAACCGTACCTCCTTCGGCTGCA
>JAJYKO010000557.1 GCA_021788565.1 Chloroflexota bacterium | reverse complement strand
GGTCCGGCCTGCCTTGAAGGATTGCAAACTCGCGCCGGCGAGTAAGGAGGAACATCATGTCCGCGTCAGTTTTGACAACTCAGTCCACCCTCGGGTCCGCGTTGGAGTCCGCCCATCATGTGTTGGAAGGCACCGTTTCGGACGTCGACGACGATCTCGCCAACAGCCCGGTTCGGGGCAACGCCAACCCGATCGGTGCCAGTTATGCCCATGTGGCCTTCTCAGAGGATGCCATAGTCAACGGTTTGTTCAAGGGGCAATCCCCGTTCTTTGCCACCAGTTGGGCCGGACGGACGGGGACCGACAAGCCGCAGCCTATGCGGGGTATGGTGGAGGGTGACCTCGGGGAGTGGTACCACTCGGTCCAGGTTGACCTGCCCGCCCTGCGTCAGTATGCCCAGGCGGTGTTCGAGAACACTCAGGAGTTCATTTCGTCGGTCGACGACGAGACGCTGGCGCGCGAGGTCGATACACCCATGGGACGGATGCCGCTGGCATCCGCGTTCGAGGTCTTCGTGGTAGGCCACTGCAACAGCCTGGCCGGCGAGATCTCCGCCATCAAGGGCACTTTCGGATTGAAGGGCTACCCTTTCTAAGCATCTAAGCAGGTGGCCTCGGTTCAGCTGTGCGTTTGGGACGAGACCTACGGGGTCTTGGAGACCCCGTAGGTCTGGGCTTGCACTGCTGACCGATGTGAACTGAAACCCTGGCCACGTGTTTAGGTTGAGGTCACGTACGAATTCGTCATCCCCGCGGAAGCGGGGATCCATGGGGTTCACCGAAGCCTTGATCCCCGCCTCCGCGGGGATGACGATAAAAGGGCAGCGGGGATGACGAAGGATACCCTGTTCTGGGGCGAGATGCTTGGGGCATCGCGGGGGCGGCTGAGGCGGAATGCCCCAGCCGCCTCAGCTCCTACAGAAGCCTGGCCTGACCACTCATCTCGACGGGAATTTCCTCGGGCACGAAGGGGTCGTCCGTAGGGTCGTTCGCACCCGTCGCGTTCTGCCGATCTCCCGCGTCCCCAAGGCCGGGCACGATGTAGGCATTCTCGTTGAGGCTTTCGTCCAGCGCGGCCACGTAGATCTCTACGTCAGGGTGCTCCTCCTGAAGGTGCCGAACGCCCTCCGGCGCCGCGATCACTCCAACGTAGCTGACCTTCTTGACGCCCTTCTGCTTCAGACGGCTCGCCGCGAGGACCGCGGATCCGCCCGTGGCCAGCATCGGATCGAGGATGTAGGCGATGTCCACGGGCGGATAGCCATCCATCTTGTCGTAGTAGCGCACAGGCCGCATCGTCGTTTCGTCACGGTAGAGGCCGAGGTACCAGATCGGCGCCCCGGGCATCAACTCCTGCGCGGCCGGGATCATACCAGCGCCCGCCCTCAGTATCGGAGCAAATCCCACCCGCTTCGCCATCACCCTCTGAGTCGTCACTCCGACCGGCGTGATCACGGGAACCTCGCGGGTCGGCAGGTCAGCGGTGACGCAGGACAGAAGCATGAGAGATATCTCTTTGAGAAGCCGGCTGAAATGAGCCGGGGGCGTCCGTCGATCGCGGAGCAGGGCCAGCTTATGCCCCAGTAGTGCGTGTCCGGAATAGACGTGGAAGTTGTCAGCCATGTCGTTTACTGGCTACCTCCCTTTTGCCAACATTTGCCAACGCCGTCATGGTCCCCAGGCGGACCTTCTCTCTGCGCGCTGTCGCGCGGCAGACCGCATGCCAACGGCACGATCTCCACAATCAGCAGGATGAACGCGAGTCGTCTTGAGTGCACCGTTTCTGCAGTACGCCGAGGATGCGAGTCACTGCCAGAGATGCCGGCGACTCGCACTGTCGATCGTCGATCTGGAGTCATCAGTCGAGGAAGGGAGCGCGAGTGCACATCATTGTACTACAAGATACCGGGCCGGAACATCACAAATCTACTCCCCGGCGTGAATGATACCACCACTCGCTTGGGCTCGCAGCCATCGCGATGATCCTGCGGCGCGTCAGGATTGTCGGAAGGCGAGGACTATCACGTCGGTAGAAACAGGCTCGCGATCAGCACCAGCCGCATCACGGGCGGGTACAGACTGGCCCTGTTAGAGAGCGCCATGCCGTTCTGGGGAAGCGGGTCCCGAAGTAGCCGAAGGCCGGGCCAGAGAAGCATGTCGAAACCTGTAGCCACCGATAGTGCCAGGTAGATCCGGCCCTAACGCGAGATGGATTGAAGGCCGAGGGATACCAGGAACGTCGCTGCCAGAAACCCTATGGTAAGCCGCGCGGCTGCGCGACCCCCATACACCACCGGCACAGTCTTTACCCCGAGCCGGACGTCTTCCTCAACGTCGGCGAAGTCGTTGACTACGTTTCTCCCCCCTATCTCCCAGGCAGCCATCCACGAAAACGGCAGCACCATGTCACCGAGCCGCACCTCTCCGTCCATCGCTACCCAGCCCGCGAGCGACCCAACCCCCACCATCGCCCCACTGGCCAGGAAAGATCGGCTATCTGGCCACCGATCATGCCATCCGTGCCGGCAATCGTCGTTGTCCGGGCAAGGATGAGGGAATGCGCGTGAATAAACTCGATCGCGGCGCAGGTCGGAAGCACCTTCCGGGAGGGACAGCCGAACATCTCCGCCACTCCTGCGGGGAGACCACAGGGACTAACTACGCTTGACGTCATAGCCGATGAACGATATCCCCTTGTGCGCAACGAAGCCCATGAGGAGCCTTCCTCGTAGATCGACTCCCACAGGTATGAAGCCTCGTGTAGCTCAGTTGGCGATGCCGAAGGCACCCATCAGCCGGATCAACTCCTCTGGCTTGATGAACTTGCGCCAGTCATGAGTGCCTCTGGGAGGACCACCAGGCCACAGGTACTCACCTATCCAGATCACGACGATCCTGGAAAGCACGGTTCGGTTATTAGGCTAATAGTTGCGGCCCTCACCCTGCGCGACCTTCCAGCCGATCCAACGCCATCAGTCGCGGCAGGCGGCGCAGCGCCTCGCCGAAGGATATCTCTCCCAGCAGAAGGGGGATCAGCACCGCTCTACCCTCCCCTATCGACGTGAGGATGCGGTAACCGGCATCGGGAAAACGGCGTACGAGGTGGCCCATGAGGTTGGCCTGCCTGTGATCCTGCCGAATCTGCCGGTCCAGGGCTGCCTCGTAGCCCGCGATGGCCGATTCCTCGCCGTCAATAGCCCGCGAGATGGCGTCGGCTGCCAGCCCTCCGCTCTCAATGGAGTAGCAGATGCCCTCGCCGTCAAATCCGTCCGCTACACCGGCGGCATCCCCGGCCAGAAGGGCGCTGCCCCAGCGAGCCTGCTCGCCAGCTGTCGCCACGGGGAGTGGATGGGCATGCACTGCTATGGAGTCGACCTCCTGCTCTGGGAGCAGTTGGTAGTGCAGGATGAACTTCCGCAGCAATGGACGAAGAGGCAGGTTGCTCGGCTTCATACTGCCGACTCCAACCGACAGATGGGACGTCTTTGGGAAGATCCACCCATAGCCGTTTGGAGCGGCCTCGATGTCGAAGATGGCGGTGGAGGCATGAATTGAATGGATCTCTTTCGTAACATCTACCTCGCACTCCAGCGCGATGCCCCGCTCGCGTCTGCGATCGATGCCGGCAGCACGCCGGACGATGCTCGAAGCCCCGTCCGCCCCGACGACGTACGGCGCAGCGTAGTAGCCTCGATCGGTCATGACCCGAAACTCCTCGCCTGTCCACGCGATGCTCTGCACGGCTTCAGGGAATCGAATCTCGGCACCCGCGGCCGACGCCACCTGGACAAGTCGATGATCCAGGTCAGACCTCATGACCATGTGGAAAGGGAACTCCGGGGGTAGATCCCACGTCACCGGCGAGCCGCCTCTCAGCCGGAAGCCGATGTGGGCCAAACGCACGTTTGGAATGTCGCTGATGGGAAAAGGCAGTTGGGCTAACGTTTTGGGCCCTAGTCCTCCTCCGCAGGGCTTGTAGCGCGGCAATGGCTCGCGCTCCAGCAGGAGTACTCGATGGCCAAGCGAGGCAAGCTTGCGGGCAGCCGTCGCACCGGCAGGGCCACCACCCACTACGATGGCTTCGAAGCGCTCGGCGTCTCCATTCCTTCTTCCTCGGGGGAGCAGCATATCTTCCCCGGGGCGCAGTTGGCCGGCCAAGATAGCCTCCTCAGGGCAGCGCGTCCAGGAATGAGCGGGGTTCAACTAGAAACGGCGTGCAAGTTGTATGCCGGTTGGACGGCTCAGCGGCAGGGACCGCCCTGGGGATGGCAAATGGGCTTCGGGAATGCCAGGCCGAAGCCACGGCATGGAGGAATAATCAGAGGTCCAGTGCTACCTTCGTTCCCACGCCACGCGCACCACCTGGGGATGGACCGCCAGTTTCTGCATCTGACCCTCGCAGGCCTCGACCACCCACCGATACAGCGGCTCATTCCCACCTGGTTGATCGTCTATCTCCTCTTGAGAGACTACCTGGGTCACGTACTTAGCCACGGGGCAACCTTCTCGACCTGTGATAATCCAGTAGGACATGATAGCTAACTCCCAGACTAGTGGTGATCGTTATGCAGCATCTTGGAGCCGGCGTTGTCCTCGTGACGCGAGCGAGCACAGCGTCACGAGGCCGGCGGTCGGGGGACCGCCTGGATTGAGACAATCCAGGCTCCCAGGCTTCTAATCACGAGTCCCAGACCGCTAGGGCCCAACGGCCGAGAATGCGGCGTCTCAAGATAATCTCAGTCTATCAGCTTGCCGGCTCGGTTGCCACAGGCTGTCCCAGAACCGCTACACGATTTGATGGGCAGGCTCGGTCCCGACGCGCCTGGGGATAAAGACGAGGGTCGTTGCCACACCCAGGAGCACTACGCAGCCCCCCGCCGCCAGGGCAACCGGAAAGCCATAC
>JAJYKO010000556.1 GCA_021788565.1 Chloroflexota bacterium | reverse complement strand
GTGCGGCGGTCCTTGATCGTGATGCTGCCACTGGTGGTGCCGCTGGCAGCCGTGTAGGAGTTTGGCTCTATCGTTCCTACGAAGTGCTGGAAGGACGCCTTGCTAGGGATCACGTGGACGATCTTGGCAACGAGGTCGTTGTTGGAGTCGCGCGTGCCGTTGACATTCACGCGGTCACCGACCTTCAAGTCGCCGAAAGCGGCACTTTCCTTGCCCTCGATTGAGAACTTGGTGCTGCTGGTGACCAGCACCGCGATGACGCCCTGGTTGGTCTGGAGATCAAAGGAGTTAGTGTAGCCGGACGTCGGGAGATTACTCTTTGTAGAGGACAGGTTCAACACTGTCCCTGCCGCGCCATGCCGCTTATCGAACCCGGGCGCATTGGAGGCTCCCTGGTGATTATCCTGGCTGTGGCCCTTGGCATCCGCCGGGTCCTGTCCCTGCCCCTTGCCGTTGCCCTGTCCCTGACCATGCTGGGCGCTTTCATCGTTGTTCTGAGCCTGGCTGTGATCCTGGGCCTGGCTGTGGTTCTGGGATTGGCCCTGAGTCTGTGTCCCGCTCTGGTCTTGGCTTTGGTCCTCTGTCTGCGTCTGCATCTGATCCTGGCTCTGGGCCTGGCTCTGTTCGACGCCGCGGCCGTGATCTTTTCCCGCGGGGGTAGGCGGTGCGGCGAGCGCCATCCCACCTGTCAATAAGAGCATCGTTACCATCGATATCGCCACGATTACTGTCTTCACTTGGCACCTCCTCCGTACTGTTTATAAGAACGACCATTTCTGACAGATGTTACATCGTCTCCTGGTCAGATTACTCGACCGCGCGAACCTTGGAGCAGGCGCGGCTAGGCGGCCTGTCTTGCCGAGTGTCATCGGGTCCGGGTCGGAGATGTGAAACTTGTCAGAAAAGTCACGCGGGGGCTGGGGGCGAGACAGGAAGCATGCCAACCTCTTCTGCGTCAATGAGCGGAATCGTGCGTCGATCCCGCGCTCGAGAAGTGCGTTGAGCGAGGTGCCTATATCGTATGCGTCACCGAGTAGTAGCCTGTGGCGCCGTCGGGCTCGGTGGGGGTCTCCTTCTCGATCTGGAGCGCGCCCGTGCCATCCGTGGCCCGCACCCGGAAGGTGTGTTCACCGCTGACGGCCGGCCAGTCGTAGCGCCACTCCACCCAGGTGAGGGGACCGAGGGGCGGGGTGATCAAGGTCGCCTCCGCCCACTGCCCGCCGTCCACCTGCAGCTCCACGCGCCGGATGCCACGGTCTCCCGCCCATGCGATGCCCCCTATTGGGATCCGCCCGTTCTGCTCCTGGCTCTTCGCCACGGTATCGATAACCGAGACGATCTGCGGCCTCGCCTCCTTGTTCCAGCCGCGCGCCACCCAGTAGCCCAGTTGGGTCTCGTTTGTCGCCGTCATGTGGGTGATCCACTTCGGCTGCTTCATCCCATACCGGTTCGGTATCAGTATGCGCAGCGGAAAGCCATGCTCGACCGGAAGGGTCTCGCCGTTCATGCCATAAACCAGGAGGGTACGCGGGTCCTCCAGGTCGGCCCTCACGACGTACTCAAAGAAACCGTCCGCGGAGTCTATGCGGAGCGCCGTGGCCTCGGGGTGAAGGCCGAGATCCTTCATTAGATCGGTGACTCTCAAGCCAGTCCAAAAGGTGTTGCCGATCAGGTCGCCGCCGACGGGGTTGGAGATGCAGCTAAGGGTGTAGGGCTGCGTCACCGCGGGGTATGCCTGCAAATCGCGCAGAGTGAGAGCGCGCGGCCGATCGAACAGCCCTGCCACCTGAACAGTCCAGGAATCCTCGTGGATCGTGGGTGGGAGCAGGTCGATGTCGATGCGGTAGAACTTGGCGTTGGGAGTCACTTCCGGACGGGTGCCCGGCACGGGCTGGATCGTGCGCCCCGCGATCGCCACTGTGGGTACAGGGGGCGGAGTCGCGCCGGCGACCGAAGGGAGGGGCTCGCTTGCCCCAGTCGGCTGTCTGCTCTCTTCGAGGAAACGCCCCAGGCCGAAGGATGCCACCGCCAGGGCAAGCGATCCGCTCGCGATCTTCGCCAGGAAAGCGCGGCGGCTCATGCTGTTTTCGGCTGCCAGCCCCGGAGTCCCAACGCCTCGGGTGGCATCCTCCACCCACCCTCCCAGCAGGGCTCCCCAGCCGACTGTGGTCACCGCCATCCAGAGGACCGCGGCCACAGGATTGGCCTGAATGCCTCGAGCGGACTCGACGGCAATCACCAGTATGAGAAGCACGAGGCCGCCCACCGCGCCAGGTCGAGATCCAGACCAGTGGTACCGCCGGCGAAGCGCGGCCAGGACCGCGCCAAAGACAGCGCCAGCGATCACCACCATCGCAACCGCCAGCGATTGCTCTATCAGCTTGGCAACCCCCGCGATCGGGCCGAGGTTCAGCCCTTGAATCACTGCCACCATTGTCTCGATGAATACAGTGATAATGCCGCCAGGCAGCACGCGCGAGAGCTGATCGAAGATGTCGAACGGAACGAAGGGAAGGCCCGCGACCATCTGGCCGAGGAAATAGATCGCCGTCAGCGCGAGGCCGGTAAAAGCCCCGAGGAGTGCACCTGCCAGCACGGTTTCCCTCTTCCAGGCGGCCGAGCCGCACATCGCGATTCTGCCGCGGCACCTACGACGATGGACGGTGTACTGGGCAGTTGGCCTGGTAAGTGCACGTGACGTACCATCAGCGTCCCATCTTTCGACGAAGTCGCGCAAGGCGGTGCTCCAGGTCGCGCCGCTCCTGTTCCACCTGCCATCCGCCTCCCCTCGCGGCCCGCAGCTCCAGAGCTGCCAGTGCCTGGAGGGTGAGCCTCTCCGCCTCCGGATACTCCCTGGTGAAGTGCTCGTGGTGCTTGGCGAGCTCCACGTAAGCGAACGTGGTGTAGGCATGCCCGCTGGACGCCAGAGTGCGCCAGATAGTGGCGGCGTCCTGTCTCTGGCGCAGCCGCTTATAGAGGTTGCCCAGCCGAACCATGGCCTTTCCCCGCAGCTCGCCCCGGGGCGCCAGCGCCACGGTCCGCTCGTAGCACTGCGCAGCGCGCTCGCTCAACCCCAATCCGTCGAAGATGGTGCCCAGGGAGAAGAGGTCCTGGCAGTGCTCCCACTCCGGGCTAAACGGATCGACGTGCTGGCGCGCCAAACGAGCGAGAAGGGTTGCCATGGAGAGGATGTCCAGCCGGTTATGCTCGAACACGCGCACCAGAGGGCGGGGGTCACGGCCGCGCAGGTAGTCGAAGTAGAGGGAGGGGATCATCCAGCCCGGCACGTCGTCTTCCCGCTCCACTCCGAGGACCTCCGCCTCCAGGTTCGAGAGGGCGCAACTCTCCAGCCGCTCCTTCCAGAGGCGGCGCGCGGGGAAGAGCAGGTCCAGGTGGAGGGCGCCGCGCAAGGGGAAGGGGCGGCGCGACATCAGGAAGCGGGTCTCCAGCAGGGGCAGGTCGAAGACCCGGCCGTTGAAGGTCACGACCGCGCTGAAGGGCTCCAGCAGTTCCGCGAGAGCATGGAGCAGCGCCTCCTCGCCGCCGTAATCCTCCATGAAGAGCTGCCGAACGACGAAGCGAGGGCCATCGAAGTGCCCGAGTCCCACCAGGAAGGCGTAGGTGCCAGTGCCGCCGGCCAGCCCCGTGGTCTCCGTGTCGACGAAGACGGTGCGGGCCAGGTCCAGGCTCGCCAGGGCTGGCGAACGGCCGAGCCATGGCAGCACCTGTGGATCGACCTCCAGCGCCTCATCCAGCCGAAGGGAGCCGTGGGGATGGCCAGCGGGATGGTGGCGCTCCGCCACGAAGCATTCGCCGTGGGGTGTGGGAACGCGCACGCCCTCCACCAGCTGGTCGATAGGCGGGAAGCGCGACGGGGCCGGCCGCTCTTCGGCTGGGCGGCCAGCCTGGTAGCCCAGGCTTGCAAGGCGGGCGCGTAGGTCATGTGCGCTCATGGACAGGAAACTCCACCGGGCGCGGGTATTCGGTCTGGCAGTGGCCCGACGGCTTCAGCCTCGAGCTATTGCCCAGGACAGAGCTGCAGGGGACAGGACGTCCTACATTTCGTCGGGCGGGCCGGCACAGCGGCCGGCCCCTACCCGATACCCCTCAGCATCCGCCTCGTCGCCGTTTTGGCGTCCTCGCCCACCTCGAGCAGGGGGCCAACGCACGACGGACAGCCCCGCTCGCAGCCGCAGCCCTCCACGAGCCGCCTGGCTTCGTCCAGCAAAGTGTCGTGCATGCGATACAGCTTCTCGCTGAAGCCGACCCCACCGGGGTACGCCTCGTACAGGAACACAGTCGGCGCGCCGGTATGGGGGGAGCACACCTCGACGGCCGTCCGGATGTCGCGGCGGTCGCACATCAGCACCACCGTGGAAACGATCCCGAGGGCGTTGGCCAGCCCCATCAGTCCCGCCTGAAGCTGGTCGCGGTTCAGGCCATTGGCCACCTCTGGCGACAGTGAGAGCCAGTAGGAGGTGGTGTGCATCGAGTCTTCGGGTAGATGGATAGGGCCGGAGCCAACGTTCTCGTGCGTGTCGAACTTGATCTTCTTGAACATGGTTGGCAGGGCCACCACGTTCACCTCACCGTGGGCCCGGGTCGCGCCGCCCCCCGCAGACTGCTCGAACTCGTCCAGGACCGAGAGATTCACCGCCAGGCTCGCGTCGGTGTAGTAGTCCACGTCCACACGCCGCACGTACGCCTTCTTGTTCTCGTAGTCCAGCTTTTCCACCTGATACTGGTCGCTCCCGTGGAGGTAAATCGCCTCCTCGTGGATCAACATCGGCGCCGAGAAGCGGTCCACCTCCCCGATCACCCGGACCTGCGGCTGCGTGACGTCGATTATCACGAAGTTCTCTCGGGCCGCCATCCGGAGGCCCACGCTCTCCGCTGGGAACGACTCAG
>JAJYKO010000555.1 GCA_021788565.1 Chloroflexota bacterium | reverse complement strand
AGCTCTCAGTGCCGTTCTCCATCCTTCTCGATCCGCTGTCCATGGTCATGGTGCTGGTGATTACCGGCGTGGGCTTCCTGATACACGTCTACGCAACCGGCTACATGCACGACGATCGCGGCTACGCCCGATTCTTCGCCTACATGAACATATTCGTGCTGTCGATGTTGATGCTGGTACTGGCCGGCAACTTCGTTCTGCTGATAGTCGGCTGGGGCGGCGTTGGCTTCAGCTCCTACGCTCTAATTTCCTTCTGGTTCCACGAGTCAAAGAATGCAGCGGCGGGCACCAAGGCCTTTGTGGTGAACTCCGTCGGCGACATCGGCCTGCTGCTGGCGACCTTCCTGATCTTCGTGAAGTTCGGGCGCCTGGACTACACCGGCGTTTTCTCGCAGGTTTCCCACCAGCTGACCTTCAACGGCAGCTACGTCACCGCCATCGCGCTGCTGCTGCTGGTCGGTGCGGCTGCCAAGTCTGCTCAGTTCCCGCTGCACATCTGGCTGCCGGACGCCATGGCGGGTCCGACGCCTGTCAGTGCCCTGATCCACGCGGCCACCATGGTTACGGCCGGCGTGTACCTGATCGCGCGGATGAGCCCGATTTTCCTGATGAGTCCCACGGCTATGAGTGTGGTCGCGGCCGTCGGGGCATTCACTGCGCTGTTCGCGGCGACCATCGGCCTGGTCCAGCCCAACATCAAGCGGGTGCTGGCTTACTCGACCGTGAGCCAGCTCGGATACATGTTCATGGCGGTGGGCGTCGGGGCTTTCACGTCCGGCATGTTCCACTTGATCACCCACGCCTTCTTCAAGGCGGTCCTGTTCCTCTCCGCCGGTGGCGTGATCCATGCCCTGGGCGGCGAGGAGAACCTGAACAAGATGGGCGGCCTTCGGAAATCGCTGCCGGTCATGTACTGGAGTTTCCTGTTCGGTGCCCTGGCAAACGTGGGGTTCCCGCTGACGTCGGGGTTCTTCAGCAAGGACGAGATCATCTTCTCGGCGTTCTCCAGCGAGCGCGGTAATCAGCTCCTTGGGATAATTGCGCTGTTGAGCGTCGTGTTCACCGGATTTTACGTGTTCCGGGCGTTCTTCATGGCTTTCCACGGCGAGAGTCGCTTCGATCCGCACCACCATATCCATAAGCCGGGTGCGGCGATGTCGATACCCGTGGCGGTGCTGGGCGTTCTCGCGCTTGTCGGCGGGGGCCTGCAGTACCTGGCGGGGCCCGGCACACTGGATCGCTTCCTGGAGCCCGTATTCACCCGCTACGCGCAACCGGTGGCGACCGCGCCTGGGGCGGAGATCATCCAGGAGCCTCTGATGTTCCTCTCCGTCCTGCTCGGTCTAACCGGCATCGCCGTAGCCTACATGATGTACATCCGCTATCCGCGACTCGCGGCGGAGGTTGGGAGCTGGTACCCCGGGCTGTACAAGCTGCTTCTGAACAAATACTGGGTGGACGAAGCCTACGGGCTGTTGATCGTTCGGCCGGCTCTGTGGACGGGGCGCTTCTTCTCGAACATCTTCGACCCCGCGGTGACCGACGGCCTGATAGGGGTTTTTACGAGTACGATCAGAGCTGGATCGCTCGCACTTCGGAAGCTCCAGTCGGGTTATTTGCGTGACTACGCACTGGCGGTGGTGGCCGGGGCCGTCGTGATCGTCTTCTATCTAGTTGGGGTTGGAGGCGTCCGATGACCGGCTTTCCGATACTGACTGCTCTGATATTCATCCCTGTCGTGGGTGCGGCTGTGGTGCCGTTCCTGAAGCGCGAGGCGACCGGCCAGATCAAGGGCTGGGCAATAGTTGTGGCTCTGGTGAACCTGGTTGTGGCCGGTATCATGCTGGCGGGCTTCCAGTCCGGGACCGCCGACATGCAGTTCGTCGAGAAGGTCCCGTGGGTGCCGAGCCTCGGCATCGGCTATCACCTCGGGGTCGACGGCATCAGCGTCCTGCTGGTGGCGCTCACCGCTTTTCTAACCCCCATTGCCATTGTCGCGTCCTGGCGCGAGATGGGCAGCCAGGCCAAGGAGTACGCGGTACTGTTGCTGCTCCTGGAGGCGGGAGTGATCGGCGCCTTCGTAGCGCTGGACCTAGTGCTCTTCTTCGCGTTCTGGGAGGTCATGCTGATCCCGCTGTACCTGCTGATTGGCGTGTGCGGCGGCGAGAGGCGGGTCTACGCGGCGCTGAAGTTCTTCCTGTATACCGCGGTTGGCAGCCTTCTGATGCTGGTTGCCATCCTTGCGCTGGCCATCATTTACAAAGGCCAGTCCGGCCAGTTCAGCTTTGACCTCACGCAACTCGCGGGGATGCAGGTGCCCGCGCAGTTGGGAATGTGGCTGTTCCTCGCATTTGCCTTTGCCTTCGCGATAAAGGTTCCGGTCTTCCCGCTGCACGCCTGGCTGCCTGACGCGTACACACAGGCCCCGACGGCGGTGCTGGTCCTGGCAACCATGCTGGTGAAGGTGGGAGCGTACGGCTTCTTGAGGTTCGGTCTGGCGATCTTCCCGAAAGAGATGGTCGCGGCGGCGCCGGTCTTCCTCGTCCTCGGCGTCATTGGCGTGGTGTATGCGGGCCTCGTCGCGGTCGTCCAGCGGGACGTGGTGAGGCTGCTGGCCTATTCCAGCATCGCGCACATGGCTTTCATCGTGCTGGGGATCTTCTCCCTGGATGCCCAGGGGATTTCTGGCGCGACCCTTCAGATGGTCAACCACAGCCTGAGCACAGGCGGACTGTTCATACTGGCCGCGATGCTCACCGAGCGAACCCGTACCTCGCAGATCTCCAGTCTCGGTGGATTGGCGAGGCGGTGGCCGGTAATGGCCGCGCTGTTCACGCTGGTGCTGTTCTCGTCGGTTGGGCTTCCAGGGCTCAATGGGTTTGTTGGGGAGTTCCTGATCCTTGTGGGGGTCTTCCAGGTTGCCCCAGTGGCGGCGATCATCGCATCCAGCGGGGTGTTGCTGGCGGCGGTGTATCTGGTGTGGATGTTCCAGCGCACTATGCACAGCGAGGACTCCGGCGCGGGGGCAGGGATGGGCGACCTGAGCCGGCGCGAGATAGCGACGCTGGTGCCGGTGATAGTGCTGATCGTGTGGATCGGCGTTTTCCCGACGACCTTCCTGGGTCGGATGGAGGCGTCGGTGGGTTCGCTGGTTACGCGGGTTCAGGTGGCCAGTTCGGCACCGTCCCACGACACCGTAGCGAGCGTTTTCAAGTAACAACAACGGTGCCTGGAGCAAAAGCAGGGTGGAATCCACATGGTTTCCCACCCGAAGTATGTGGGCCAGTCGGTAACCGTCATTCCCGCGCAGGCGGGAATCCACGCTTCGGGTGTGGGCAATGGGTCCCCGCTTTCGCGGGGATGACGATGAGTAAGACGGGGACGACGATGGGGCCCACCCTGGCCGTAGTCTGGTGGATTCAAGCAGGAGGTTTGCTTTGCAGCAAGTGGATCTAGCGACTCTGAGCGTGGATATTGCCGCTTTTGCCCCCGTCTTCCTGCTGGGCGGTTTGGCGATGCTGGTGCTGGTGCTTGGCCTCTTCACCCGAAAAGAGCAGGCCGGGCCGATGGCCGCGCTCTCGGTGGTTGGTCTGGTGGGTATCGCCGTGCTCACGACCATGTCGTGGGGGGCCGCCAGGGCTGCCTTCGGCCATATGGTCATGATCGACAACTTCTACGTCTTCTTCGGGGTGCTGTCCCTGGTAGCGACCGCGGTCACCGTCGTTCTCTCTACAGGATATGTGAGCCGGATGGGGCTGGCGTACCCCGAGTTCTTCGCGCTTCTGATCTTCGGCGCGTCCGGCATGCTCGTCATGGCAGCCGCGACCAACTTGATCGTTCTGCTGGTCGGTATCGAGCTGCTTTCGCTTTCGCTTTACGTACTGGCCGGGTTCGCGCGAACCAGGTTCAGCTCGGAGGAGGCAGCTCTCAAATATTTCTTGCTTGGATCTTTTTCGATAGGTCTATTGGTCTACGGCACTGCCTTGATCTTCGGCGCTACCGGTTCGCTGGACTACGCGAGCATAGCGCAGGCGTTGCAGGCGGAGAGTCAGCTCAACCCGATGCTGATCGTGGGACTCGGGCTCGTGCTCGTGGGGTTCGCATTCAAGCTCTCGCTGGTTCCCTTCCATATGTGGGTGCCCGACGTTTACGAAGGCTCCCCCACGCCTGTTACGGCCTACATGGCAGTGGGCACGAAGGCGGCGGTTTTCGCCGCGCTGGTTCGTATGCTGTCCTCGGCGTTTCCCACGGCGCAGGCGGAGTGGGCTCCTATCCTTGCGGTGCTCGCCGCGTTGACGATGATAGTTGGCAACGTGGGCGCGGTTGTTCAGACGAACATCAAGAGGCTGCTCGGGTACTCCGCTATCGCTCACGCCGGATACATACTGATGGCCCTGGTCTCCGGTGGCAACAACGCCGTACTGTTCTACCTGCTGGCCTATACCGCTATGAACTTCGGCGCCTTCGCCGTCGTGGTCGCCGTGAGCGGCGGTACAGAGGAGAAGCTCTCGCTCGACGAATGGTCCGGCCTCTCACAGCGAAGTCCCTGGCTCGCCGCCGCGATGACGCTCTTCCTTCTGTCGCTTGCCGGCGTGCCACCTACCGCGGGGTTCATGGGCAAGCTGTATGTATTCGAAGCTGCGATCCAGGGTGGCTACCTCTGGCTCGCATTGATCGGCATCCTGACCAGCATCATCTCCGTGTACTACTACCTGAAGGTAGTGGTAGCTATGTACATGGTCAAGCCGGTCAAGATCGCAATCCCGAACAGGCTGACCTTCTCGATGGCCGCGGTGGTAGTGGTGGCGCTGATCTTTACTCTGCAGCTGGGGGTACTGCCGGGCCTCTATCTGAACGTGGGCCAGCTGCCCGTGGTGCAGGCGTTCAAATAGCCGACAGCCGTTCAGCTG
>JAJYKO010000554.1 GCA_021788565.1 Chloroflexota bacterium | reverse complement strand
ACGGCGGGCTGGGTAGCGCCGTTGCCGAGGTGCTGGCCGAGGAGGTCCCGACGCCGATGGAGCGTGTCGGTATCGCCGACTGCTACTCGGACACTGGCTCCCACGAGGAGTTGTTGGAGTGGTTCGGCCTGACGACCCAGCACATCGTCGACGCTGCGCATCGCGTTGTGGGAAGAAAGCTCTAGCGAGATCGTGCTAGTGCCGGTAGGCGGGCGTGACGCGGGGGAGCGCAGCGTCACGCCCGCCTACCGGATAGAAGAGCTGCCTCCCTTATACTCCCAGGTTAAGAAATCAGATATTGACAAGGGGACGCCGCCGGCATATTGTAGCCGCACTCTTGGTAAGACAGCCTGACAGCCAAGCAGCACGACCATCTGTGTGGGTCTAGTCATTCCCTGGTGCCGGACATGACGGAACTCTTTTTCGACAGGCTTGCGCCGGTACGACTCACCGAGCAGATCGCTACTCGCATCGAGGAACTTATCCTTGGCGACCAGCTGCGCCCCGGCGACAAGCTGCCCTCGGAGCGAGAGTTGGCCTCCAGCTTTGGCGTCAGCCGCCCCGTGATCCGCGAATCCATCAAACTACTGGAAGAGCGTGGCCTCCTGGCGCCTCGGAACGGTCGAGGCGCCTTCGTGACTGACCCCGGGTACCGAACTGTTGCCTCCTCCCTCAGCGTCGCCGTTCGAATGCGGGACTGTAGCTCGGACGACCTGTATGAGGCCCGCTGGTGTACGGAGTCCTTCACGGCGAGACTTGCGGCGGAGCGGGCGACCGAAGCGGACATCGCCAGGATGGAAGCGGCCGTCCAGCTTATGGACGATCACCTGGATGATCTCAAGGAGTTCATGGTGGGCGACATCGAGTTTCACGAGGCTCTGGCCGCCGCCACCCACAACCCGCTCTTCGTGGTCATGACGCGTCCGCTCGTGGAGATGATCCAGGAAATGGGGCACAAGGGCTTCGCCTATGGACACGTGCGCGAACGCCACGAGAACCACAGGCTGATTCTGGAGGCCATCAAGAGGAGCGACGCCGTGGGCGCCGAGGAGTTCATGCACCGACATTTGAACCTGAGCAAGGAGGCCTTTTCTTCCACAGGGGAGGGAGAAGCCCCGCCGGCATTTTCTCCCGAAGGCGACTCGTAGGGCGAGGCCCCCGTCGCCAGACATCGACGAGCGGCTGAGGGGTCTCGCCCTGTTGGACTTATATAGAGAGCAGTAGGAGGCGGCAATGACTTATCTCGATGTCTACCAGAGATGCGGCGGCCTGCAAAGATGATGGAGCCGAATTTCGAGCGTTTCCGCACCATGTTGTTGCGCGGCAAGGAGCCCGACCGTGTGCCCTTAGGGGATATCAGCGTCCACAAACTCCTCCAGCAGGGAGTTCTGGGCCGGCCTGTCCGCAGCGTGGAGGATGAGGTCGAATTCTGGTACAAGGCCGGGTTCGATCACTTTCCCATAGAGCAGGGTCTTCAGCTCACCCCTCTAATTAAACGCCAGTCCATGCACCAGATGGAGTCCAACTACGCCGCGGATACCGACGAACTGCAGGAGCGGAGTTGGGCCACTGAGGGCAAGGGACTCATCACAACTCGCGAGGAGTTCGACTCGATCGAGTGGCCCGATCCCGATGCACTGGATTACAGCAAGTTCGAGAAGATCGGCCCTCTCCTTCCCCCCAACGTCAAGGTGATCGCGGTCCTGGGCAAGATCTTCACCTCCGTCTGGTGGCTGATGGGGCTGGAAGGCTTCAGCATGGCCATGGCAGACGACCCGGGCCTGATCGAGCGGCTGTTCGAGAAGGTAGGCAGTTTCCAGTACCGCGTGTTCGAGAATATGCTTCAGTTCGATTGTGTGGGTGCGGTGTGGCACGCCGACGACATCGCGTTCTCGACGCAGCTAATGGTCAGCCCGCGGATCCTGCGCGCCCACCTGTTCCCTCGCTACAAGGAGATGAACCGCGTGGCCCACGAGCGAGGACGGCTCGTGGTCTACCACAGCGACGGCGCCCTGCAGGCGGTGCTGGACGACATCGTGGCGTGTGATTTCGACGGGCTCAACCCTATCGAGCCGAAGGCTATGGATATCAACGAGATCAAGCAGAAGTACGGCTCTCGGATCTCGATTCTCGGGAACATAGACCTGGGGTATACCCTGACCCGGGGTACGCCCGACGAGGTGCGCGCGGAAGTGCGGCAGAGGATACACGACCTGGCGAGGGGCGGGGGATACGCCCTGGCCTCGGCCAACTCCATACCTGAGTACGTGCCTCTCGCCAACTTCAACGCGATGCGAGAGGCGGCCTTCGAGTACGGCCGCTATCCCATCTCGATCTGAGGCTCGGCCCGAGTGATCCGTGGGCCATGGGTCGAGCGGCAATTCAATATTGGTCTGACGCAGCAGCCACCGGCAACGAAGCCCCTGTCCAATGATGCCCCGTTTCGACGACGCTTCCTTCTTTCCAGTATAGGACCCGGAAACCCGCCGCATATGTGGAACATGAACCCAGAATGCGGCAACAGCAGTTTGGAGGTGGCTATGTAAGGGAAAACGGGCGAGTCTGGTTGATAGGTTCTAATTGGGTAGCCCTGGGGGCAATCGGTAGGTCAGGTCTCTTTGGGAATTCAGATAAGGACGGAGGTTGTCCATGGAACTGGTCATCGGCTTGCTGCTACTAGTCGTTTTTCTGGCCATCGTGGTGGCCATCGTAAAGGGCCAGAGTCCGATCGTTATGCTGATCGTCCTGGCCATTGCATGGTCGGCACTGGCAGGCATAAACATCAATGACATCCAGAATAAGGTCCTTGAAGGCGGCGGAACTCAGTACGCCAGCGCGGTCATCATCATCGTCTTCGGTGCCTGGTTTGCCCAGATACTGGTTCAAACGGGCATCGCCGAGAGCGTCATACGGTCGGCCGTGGAGCTGACGGGCGATCGGCCCATCGTCACTGCGATGACCGTCACGCTGGTGACGGCGCTGCTGTTCACCTCCATGTACGGCGTGGGCGCGGCCATCGCCATCGGCGTCATAGCGATCCCGATCATGATGAGTCAGGGGATTCCCCCGGCCGTCGCGGCGCCCGCGTTCACCATGGGAATCGGCGCGGGCACCTTCGTCAACCTGGTACAGTTCGGAACTTTCGTTCCCCTATTCCCCGGCATTACCTACGCTGCGCCGTGGCTCAGCTTCTGGGTAGTCGGCATGATAGTGTACATCCTGGCTGCCTGGCTGATGATAAATATCCATCTTCGGTTGCGTGGAGTTCGCCATTCGGCGACGGTGGATCTGTCATCGGTTCAACCTACCAGGCGAAAACGAACGCCGTACTACACCTATATCGTGCCGCTGGTGCCGGTCTTTATGGTAATCGTCCTGCAGTGGCAGATCATCCCTACCTTCCTGGTCAGCATAGTGATCGCCCTGCTGGCAACGTATAAGGACCGGACTCTGCAGGGGCACATCAACCTGTTTAACAAGGCTTTCTACGACGCCTTCCCGGACATTGCCACCATCGCGGCGCTCTGGACCATCTGCGGCATGATCATCGTGGCCGGCATGACGCCGCAGGTTTCAGGCGCCCTTAAGCCGATCTTCAACCCCATCATTCCGCACACCGCGCTGGCGGCCGCGATCTTCTTCGCGGTTCTCGGCGGGATCGGAAGCATCTACCGCGGTCCACTGGTGGTCATTGGCACCGGAGCGGCGCTGCTAGCCATCATCAGGTCTGTTAACGTGCTCCCAATCCCGTTCCTGTACTCAGTCTGGCTGGGTCCGACGGTGATGCAGGGCAGCGTCGATCCCACCAACTCCTGGACGCTGTGGACCATAGGATACACCAAGGTCACACACGGCCAGTTCCTGAAGGTGGCCCTCCCGTTCGGTATACTCATGGTATTCGTCACCAGTTTCGCCGCCTACTTTATGCTGGGCAGATAGCGCTACTTTCGCCCTCCTCCCTCTCTGGTTTGTCCCAGGAGAGGGAGGAGGGTTACCAACGCGGATCGCGTAATGTCGGAGGAATCAGTTGCCGGACTTAGACATGGGCCGACGCACCTATCGCATAGGTATCGACGTCGGCGGCACCTTCACTAAAGCCGTTCTGATAGATAACCTGACCCACGAGGTGGTGGGTCGCTATTCGGTCCTGACCACTCACTCTGATGTGAAAGGGGTCGCGAAAGGGGTGGTCGAGGTCTTTCGCGCTGTTCTGGAACACTCGAACGTGGACCCCTCGGACGTGGTCTTCCTGGCCCACAGCACCACCCAGGCCACCAACGCCCTTCTGGAGGGGGATGTGGCGCCCGTGGGGATCCTGGGTACGGCAAGCGGCCTGGAGGGTCTGCTGGCCAAGGGACAGACCAACGTGGGCACCATCGAGGTGTCGCCGGGCCGTTTCCTGACCACCAGCCATCGCTTCCTCACCACAGACAAACTTACCGAGCCAGCTATCGCCTCGGCTCTGAAAGAGCTGATCCAGGAGGGGGCTCGGGTCGTCGTGGCCACCTCGGCCTTCGGGGTTGACGACGGCGATGCCGAACAGTCTGTAACCAAAATCGCCGCAGAGATGGGCGTTCCCTCCACCTGCGGACACGAGATCAGCAAGCTGTACGGCCTCACTACCCGCACCCGCACCGCGGTCATCAACGCCAGCATCCTGCCGAAGATGATGGAGACAGCCAACATGACCGAGGGCAGTGTGCAGGAAGCGGGGATTGCGGCCCCTCTGATGATCATGCGGGGAGACGGCGGGGTGATGGACGCGCAGGAGATGCGGAAGCGCCCGGTACTCACCATGCTCTCGGGGCCCGCGGCCAGCGTGGCCGGCGCCATGATGTACCTCAAGGTGTCTGATGGGATCTACTTCGAGGTGGGTGGAACCAGTACCAATATCGGGGTGATCAAGCACGG
>JAJYKO010000553.1 GCA_021788565.1 Chloroflexota bacterium | reverse complement strand
GTATGTGGTCAAGGCTACCCTGCCCGGCGTCAAGGCGGAGGATCTCGACGTCAGCATCGTCGGCGAAACCCTGACAATCAAGGCTGCCGGCAAGCAGGATGAAAACGTTAAGGATGAGGCCTGGCTTCTCCGAGAGAGCCGCTACACGGCCTTCTCCCGCACCGTTACGCTTCCGAGTGAGGTCCAGGCAGATAAGGTAGATGCCAACTACGAGAGTGGCATCCTCACGCTCAGGATCCCAAAGGCTGAGGCCATCCAGCCCAAGACCATCAAGGTCAACGCCACTAGCAAGTAGCTGATAGTTAGCACCCGCAGGTCCAGTAGAGCCTGGGTCGCCCCCGACCCAGGCTCTACTGGCTTCCGCAGACGCAAGAGCGAGTGGCGGCGGGGTCGCCTTTGTCCCCGCCGCTTTTGATTCATAACCTTGCCCGAACGTAGACCGCACAGTTAAGATTGTGGCAGCGGAAATTCGCTTCTCACTGTATCGGAGGAAGCATGGGGCGACAGTACCTGCGCTTCACCTTCACGCCGACAAACGTCTCGGAGCCGATTGTCTATGAGATAGGCAGGGAGTTTGGGCTCGTCACCAACATCCGACGCGCCAACGTGGCCAGAGATCGCGGTTGGGTCCTCCTGGAACTCGAGGGCGAAGACGATGAGATCGAGCGGGCTGTGAAATGGGCTCGCGGAAAAGGCGTAACTGTAGAGGAAGTGGCGGAGCCAGGACCGGGGACTGTGTAGGGTTCTGAGTTCTGGGTGTGGTGCTGAGTCCTGAGTGTAGGACGCAGGGCTCAGGACTGATGACTGATAGCTGGCTGGAGGATTGCTGTGGATCGTGATTTGATGCTGGTCCTTTCGACCCAACCGCTGGTGTGTGACGGCGCAATGGGCACCATGCTGATGTTCAGCGGGGTGGAGTCTCACTGTCCAGAAGAGCTCAACCTGATTTCTCCGGACACCGTTCGGAAGGTGCATGCTGCTTACCGTGCCGCTGGAGCCAACATCATCGAGACGAACAGCTTCGGCGGTAATCTCCCCAAGATGACGAAGGCCGGCATACCCAATCAGGTCGAGGCCGTCAACCGTGCCGCGGCACAGATTGCGCGAGAGGCTGCCGGGGACAGTCTGTTCGTGGCAGGGTGCATCGGCCCTCTGGGCGAGTTCCTGGAGCCCCTGGGTGAGCTGACCAGGGAGGGAGCCGTCTCCATATTCCGGCAACAGGCGGAGGCCTTGGCCGAGGGCGGGGCGGACTTCTTCATTGTGGAGACCATGTACGACCTGGGCGAGGCTACGGCGGCGGTGGAGGGGGCGGCGGCAACGGGGTTGCCCGTGCTGTGCACGATGACCTTTGATACCAACGGGCGGACGATGATGGGCGTCAGCCCGAGCCAGGCACTTGCCGATCTTCGCTTGGCCGGAGCCTTCGCGGTCGGAGCCAACTGCGGCGTAGGACCAGAGGAGACGCTAAAGGCCATTCAGGAGATGCACGGGACGGCTCCGGGGGCGTGGCTCGTAGCCCAACCAAACGCGGGTATTCCGTCGACGGAAGGTGGGAAGACGGTATATAGCGTGGGTGCTGCCGAGATGGCCAGCTGGGCCGGCCGTTTCCTGGAATCTGGCGTCAAGATCCTCGGTTCCTGTTGTGGCAGCACGCCCGAGTACACCAGGGCCATAGTGGACGCGGTGAGGGGTGGCTAATGGATAAGGAGCTTGAAAGATATTCGCGCCAGGTTCTGTTTCCCGGGATCGGTGAAGAGGGCCAGCGGAAGTTGAGGCAGTCGCGGGTGCTGCTGGTGGGGTGCGGTGCCCTCGGCAGCAACATTGCCAACACCATGGTTCGGGCCGGAGTTGGAAAGATCACCATCGTCGATCGCGATTTCCTGGAGCTGAACAACCTGCAGCGCCAGCTGCTGTTCGACGAGGAAGACGTGGCGAAGAGCCTTCCCAAGGCCGTGGCCGCCGCGGAGAAGCTGCGCAGGATCAACTCCGAGGTAGAGATCGTTCCCATAGTCGCGGATGTCAATCCAAGTAATATCGAGCAGCTAGTGCGGGATGCCGACGTGGTGCTGGACGGCACGGACAACTTCGAGGTTCGCTACCTGATCAACGACACGTGCGTCGAGCTGGGCAAGCCCTGGGTGTACGGCGGGGTGCTCGCCAGCTACGGTGTGAGCATGACGATAATCCCCCATGAGACGCCCTGCCTACGATGCATCTTTCTGGAGTCTCCGCCACCCGGGACCACCCCCACTTGCGATACCGCGGGCGTGCTCGCCAGCATCGTCAGCCTCGTCGCCAGCATCGAGTGCACTGAGGCGATGAAGCTGCTGGTGGGCGCCACCGATCGGATCAACCGTGGGATGATCTGGGTAGACCTCTGGGACAACAGCTTCGAAAGGATCCAGGGAAGTCAGATATCGGCGGACTGCCCGGCTTGCGTCCATGGCAATTACGAGTTCCTGGAGGCGAAGGAGGGGACGCACACCACTAGCCTCTGCGGCCGGCACGCGGTCCAGGTGTCAGTGCGCGGCAATCCCACCGTTTCATTCCCCGAACTGGCGGCTCGGCTGAGCAGCGTGGGCGATGTCCGCTACAACGAATACATGCTCCGTTTCGCCGTGAATGGTTACGAGATGGTGGTATTCCCCGACGGACGGGCCATGGTGACGGGCACGACGGACGAGGCCGTGGCTCGTACTCTGTACGCTCGGTACGTAGGGGTGTAATGCCGGGTGGTGCTCAGTTCGCCCTGAGCGCCATCCATTCGGCGCTTCTCGACTCCCAGGCGCGAATAATTACCAGTTCCAGGGGATCGAAGTGGCGCACGGAGCCGGTTGTTTCCTGCTCGTGCAGCTGCTGGAAGACCTCCGTGATGCTTGCCCACGGCGGTCCGAACCCCGGATAAGAGGCCTCTTCTGGATCTTCTGGTTCCACCGCATGCTCCTTTTCGTTTGCGCGTCTCGAGAGCACGAGCTATCCGTTGCCCGCGACGAAGGATTGACGCAGAAGAGGCCCGTCGGCTTCCCGACGATGCACGCCGCACGCCCTGCAAATCTCCGTCAGCTTGAGAATGGTGAGGAGAAGCCCGCCTGACCGGGCACGCGGCGTCCGGCCTGGGCGGATGAACCTGCGACCGCACGTCGACGACGGCACAGCCGGGTCTTCGAGCCATCTCAGGGGAAGGACGATGACAAGCTTCTCATCAGAAGGCGTTCTGATGTCCGTACGAGCATAGCACCCCTGCGCTGGCAGTTCAATCACTCCCTTGAAGACGGATGTCTCCTGGCTTCCATGACCATGAAGTGCGTTGGACAACGACAAGTGGTAAACTAAGACATGGATGCTGTCACATTTCGATCTCTAGTGAATCGGGAGCGCCCCCGGCCGAGCGGACGAGAGTCGCGCTGGCAGTGTCGAGTGTGTGTTGTGTAGCCGGGTCAGAGAGACCCGGCGTTTTTGTATTCGAAGCGCCTGAGATACGGCTCTCACTCCTCTGCATAGGCTGTTATATACTGACCACATGATTGAAGGTACGACTGTAGCTAACGAACTGGATAGACTGCTGGAGGTTGCCGAGAAGCACCTCCGCCCCGAGGATCTCGAGGCAATCAGGCGCGCCTATGAGATGGCCGAGGAGGCGCATCGCGGGCAGCTCCGTATGTCCGGCGACCCGTATATACAGCACCCTCTGGCGACCGCCATCACCCTGGCGGAGCTTCGCCTGGACGCCGCGGCTATCATAGCCGGCCTGCTTCACGACGTGCCCGAAGATACTGGGCGCCCCCTCTCCCTTATCGAGGAACGGTTCGGCCCCGAGGTGGCCAAGCTCGTCGATGGCGTCACCAAGCTGAGCCGCATGCGGTGGTTCCAGAGGGAGCAGGGCGTCGACGGCAGCGGCAAGGAGAAGCGACGCGACGACGAGCAGGCGTACTGGGCAGAGAACGTCCGGAAGATGTTCCTGGCTATGGCCGACGATATTCGGGTCGTCCTCATCAAGCTGGCCGACCGCCTCCACAATATGAAGACCCTGAGCTACCTTCCTCCTGAGAAGCGGAGGAGGATCGCCCAGGAGACCATGGACATATACGCCCCCCTCGCCAACAGGCTTGGCATCTGGCAGCTGAAATGGCAGCTCGAGGATCTCGCTTTCCACCACCTCAATCCCGAGAAGTACAAGGAGATCGCCGGCTCTCTCAAGGGGACGCGTGCGCTGCGAGAGCGGTACGTTAGCCGGGTCGTGGCGGTTTTGGAGGCCGAACTGAAGAAGGCCGGCGTCCAGGCGGAGATCTCCGGCAGGCCGAAGCATATCTACAGCATCTACAGGAAGATGGAGCGCCGCGGGACCGATATCACCCAGATCTACGATCTTCAGGCGGTTCGCATCATCGTGGATGAGGTCCGCGATTGTTACACCGTCCTCGGCATCGTCCACTCCCTGTGGCACCCGCTTCCCGGGCAGTTCGACGACTATATTGCCAGCCCCAAGGAGAGCATGTACCAGTCCCTCCACACCACCGTGCTCAGCCTGGACGCGAGGCCCCTAGAGATTCAGATCCGGACTCGCGAGATGCACCAGCTGGCGGAATACGGTGTGGCCGCGCACTGGCGATACAAAGAGGGGATACGCCAGGACGCCAAGTTCGACTCGAAGGTGGCGTGGCTGCGCCAGCTCATGGAGTGGCAGCAGGACCTCATGATTGGGGCACAGGAGTTCGTAGACTCGCTACGGACCGACGTGTTCCAGGATCAGGTCTACGTGTTCACTCCCAAGGGCGAGGTAAAAGAGTTGCCCGCGGGCGCGACTCCTCTGGATTTTGCCTACCGCGTCCACACCGACGTCGGTCACAGATGCGTCGGCTCGAAAGTCAACGGACGGCTGGTGTCCCTGGACTATCAGCTCCAAAACGGTGAC
>JAJYKO010000552.1 GCA_021788565.1 Chloroflexota bacterium | reverse complement strand
GTCCGGCACTCCTCTCGGTTCATGCCCGTGTCGATCAGCAGGTTGCGGCTGTGGCCCTTGATCAGGTAGGAGTTGATTGCCTTCAAGGGGTTGCCCGGAAGCGGCACCTCGATCCGAAATATGCCAGGAAGCGGCTCCTCGATCACTCTGTATCCTCCATATTCACTCTACGGTCGCACCACGTACCCCGCGTACTTCGCGCGGCCTTTGCCCCCGCTCATCGGCAAGTCTAACGCGGAGAGGCGGAACTGGCCAGAGAGCGACCTGAACTCAGGCACTGTGACGATCAATCCCAGCCCCCTGGACCCTGCCCTACGGAGCGCAGCCCTCAACTCGGCTGGCGTCACCACTACCGAACGGTGCGGCACGCCGTCCAGGGTAAGTAAATAGTCCTCCGATCGCGCCACGGTTCCGCCCCCGCCCTGCAATTCATCGCCAACCGTCCTGTCTATCAACACCTCCGAGATGTCACCGGTCAGGTACTGGCGGTGGAGGGCATCATATACCGCCAACACCCCTGCGTTAGTGTTGCCGGACGCCGCCTGACTCCGATAGTAGCCGACCAGCGAGATGAGAGGGGCCACGATCAGGAACCCAACCAGAAGCAAAACGTAGAGCCTGGTCAGAGGCTGTCCGCCGATCCCGCGCACGGCCCGCGCGAGAGGAGCAGCCGCCAGCAGATACAACATCGGAAAAAGATACCCTACGTAGCGCGCCGCCATGGGATAGCCGTAGCTCTTGTTGAAGTAGGGGAGGACGAAACCGGTTGTGAAGAGAACGATGACAGGCAGCAGCTTACCAGTCTTGAACGCGTACCATCCGCCTGCTACCAGAACGGCAAGGTACAGAAGGTTAATCGGCACCAGTAGATAATCCGCTGGCGTACCTCGTCCGTCGAAGGAGCTCGAGGCCATTCGGAGCGCCATGACCCAGAAGTTCTGCAGATCAGTCAGGTAACCGTCGAGGGTCTGCGAAGGCACGTAGGCGTAGGTATGCCTCTGCGCGGCCAACCACCCGCTCTCGGGGTGGAGCACGCTCTGGGCGATGACGTTCCCGTAGCTAAGAGCCGCACCCACGAGGGTGAAATAGGGCCACGGCGAAGTGACCCACGCGCGCAGTGTTCGAGGCAACTTCAGCGCACTGGCGCGAAGGCCGGAGTAGACAAAGTAGATCAGCAGCCCGGCTCCCAGGATCACGAGCCCCGGGTGGGTCTGAAGGGTGAGACCGAAGCAGAAGCCCGAGGCGACGAGGAGGGGACCGTTCCCGCGCTTGAGAGCCAGAGTCAGCACGAGGAAGGTCAACGTCGCGAAGAAGGGGGTGGTCTCGTTCTCCCAGGCGACGTGGCCGTTCCACACGAGGGCTGCCGAGGTCAGCATCATGAGTCCGGCGACTATTCCCGTGGCTCGGCCTTCCGCGGCTTTCGCGAAGAAGTAAACGAGGGGAACAGTGGCGGCACCAAGTACTGTAACCATGAGGCGGGCGTGCTCCGCGCTCGGCCCGAACAGGTAGAACACGATAGCTATAAGGTAGTTGAAGAGGGATCCGTAGTACGGGTCGGCATTAGTGAGGAGGATCGACGTCCCGTGAAGGATGGGAAGGGAGTGGAGCACCTCGCCCGTCTCATCGGTGAAGGCGGGCATCAGCATCAGGTTGGGAAGCCGGATGGCCAGCGCGGCACCGAACAGGCCAATCGCCACAACCACGTCGAGCGCCGGTGACGAGATGCGAACCTCAGACCACTGCCTGGCCTTGGCGGATGCTATTGTTCCCGAAGAAGTGGACCGTCCCTGCCGCACCTACCCTCACCCGCCATTGCCAGCCACCAGTGGGAAACCATGCTTATCATAGCAGTTCGGGCGCATGGCGTTCGACCAACTCCATGGACAGGGCATTCGCGGTACAAACCGCCGCGTACACCTCGCCTCCGGGGCGCAGGATGCGTTCCTGCGTCTGGGGATCGAGCGACCAGAGGCCGAAGCGCTGGGTCCAGCCCCTCTCCCACTCGAAGTTGTCCACCAGCGTCCAATAGTAGTATCCGAGCACAGGCATCTGAGCCCGCAGCGCCTTCCACAACTGATGAATGTGGGTGACGAGGAAGCGGGGCCTGTGCAGGTCCGCCGCGTCTGGCACACCGTTCTCCGTAATGAAAATGGGCCGGCCGAATCGCGCCGCCCATCGAACGGCGCGCAGGAGTCCCTCCGGGTAGATCTCCCCGTAGCCGCCATCGCTGATCACCGCACCCGGAAGGCTGGACCGGCGGCTAAAGCCCTCACGGGGCCACGGAGCGAAGGAGACCAGGTCCCGGGTGTAGTAGTTGACACCGAGAAAGTCCATCGTTCCGGCCGCGTACGGGACGATCTCTCGCCGGAAAGGCAGGCGAATCCGTCCGTCCAGGGTTGCCATGGGGAAGACGTCGTTGTAATACCGGTTGTGGAACCAGGCCATCGCCTTGTCCAGGGGTGAGGCCGAGGTCGCCGGATCGAACAGCCGCATGTTGATGGCGAACCCCACCCGAGCGTTGGGTTGAAGCTCGTGTATCGTGTGGTAGGCCGCCGCGTGGGCCTTCACCAGATTCGAGAGCGATCGAAAGGCGCGGGACAGGCTGCGCTCGCCGGGAGGGAAGCTCCCCTGAAGATAGGCGCAGTAGGAATACACGTTGGGCTCGTTGACCGTGCACCATAGGTCCACGTCATCTCGCAACGCCTCCACTATCTTCTCGACGTACCGCCGGAAGAGGCCGGGCGCGGCGTCGCTGTTCCAGCCGTCCTTCTCAGCTAGCCAAACGGGGTTAGTGAAGTGATGCAGGGTGACCATAGGCTCGATGCCGCGTGCTCGCAGTCCGTGGACAAGCTGCCGGTACCTATCGATGGCGTCCTCGTCCCACGCGCCCGGTCTGGGCTCAACGCGACTCCACTCCACTGAAAGGCGATGCGCGTTCTGCCCAGTGCTGGCCGCGCGATCGAAGTCCTCCTCGGCGCGGCCCGCCCACCAGCCGCAGGCCTGCCCGCTATTCTGACCGTGTACAATTCTGCCCGGCAGCTGTTCCCACGCCCACCAGTCGTTGTTGGAGTTGTCTCCCTCCACCTGGTGCGAGGACGTGGCCGCCCCCCACCGAAAACCCGAGGGAAACTGGAAATTGTCCACCCGTGAGTTAACGACCATGCGGTACTTGCCGCCCCCCACCTGTACTGGTTGCGCATTCTACACCCGTTTGGCCTTTCCCCTCACAGGCGCGACAGCGCATTTTACACTCTTTTTACTTGGCGTTAACCGTTCCGCTTATCTTCTGGCGTCGCATGGCGATAGCCTCTAGCTGTTATGTCACGGCGGAAGACCCGGATCCCAGAGCCAGGAGAAACGTATGGAGAAGGCAGCGCCAATAGGCGGTGTGGGTGGGAGAAGTCTAGCTCGACGAACGGTGCCGCGCGCGGCCATCGACCGGGGCTCAGCGCTGATGACCATCAGGGCGCGCTGGCTGCTGCTGGGAGCGATCCTGGCCGGGTCGGCTTATCTCAATTTCTTCCGCTTGAATGCGCAAGGGTACGCTAACAGCTATTACGCCGCGGCCGTCAAAAGCATGCTTGCCAGCTGGCACAACTTCTTCTTTGTCTCCTTTGACCCGGGAGGCTTTGTGTCGGTCGACAAGCCCCCCGTCGGCTTCTGGATCCAAGCGGCCAGTGCCAAGGTCTTCGGGTTCAGCGGCTTCAGCCTGTTGTTTCCGGAGGCCCTCGCCGGCGTCCTATCAGTCGCGCTCACCTACTACCTGGTGCGACGCGTATTCGGAGTGCCGGCCGGCCTACTGGCGGCTCTCGCCCTGGCCTTGACGCCCATCTCAGTTGTCACCGACCGGAACAACACGATCGACAGCCTGCTGGTTCTCGCACTGCTGCTCGCGGCGTGGGCCTTCATCGTCGCCGCGGAGACCGGCCGGCTCCGCTGGCTGCTGCTCGGGGCCTTTGGCGTGGGAGTTGCCTTCAACATCAAGATGATGGAGGCCTTTCTGCCCCTCCCTGCCTTCTATCTTGTGTACTTCCTGGGCGCGCCCGTGGGTAGATGGCGGCGAATCGGACATCTAGCGCTTGCGACCGTGGTTCTACTGGTGGTATCGCTCTCCTGGGCAACCGCGGTGGACCTGACCCCGCCCAGCCAGCGCCCGTACGTTGGCTCCAGCAGCGACAACTCGGAGCTCAACCTGATAGTGGGCTATAACGGGCTTGACCGTCTCCTGCCGCGGTCCTTCTCCTTTGGGAGCTTCGAGACAGGGGCGCCAGGCCCGCTGAGGATGCTGAACCACAACCTGGCCGGACAGATCAGCTGGGTGCTGCCGATGGCGATCATCGGCTTCTTCGCGGCCTTCTGGCAATCACGCCCGCGAAGGCGCCTCGACCGCCGGCAGAAGGGGCTTGTGCTGTGGGGGATGTGGGCTCTTACCGAACTGGTCTTCTTCAGCGTGGCGAACGAGTTCCACCTCTACTACATGGTCACGATGGCGCCGCCTATCGCGGCACTCGTCGGAGTGGGAGTGGCGGCCATGTGGCAGGACTACCGCTGGCGGGGCATTCGGGGCTGGTTGCTGCCCCTGGCGATAGGGGCAACGGCCGCCGTCCAGACCCACATCCTCGCCTCATATCCGGACTGGACTTCCCGTCTAACCCCGCTACTGTCCGGCCTGGCACTCGTTTCGATAGTTGTCCTGCTCCTGACCTGGCTGCCCCAGCGCCGGCACCTGACCGCGGTCATCTTCGCGCGGGCGGCGGTCGTCGCTGGAATAGCGGCTTTGCTGGTAGCACCGACGGTCTGGACCGCGATCGGCATGGTTCAAGTCCGGGTAACAGTTGGGGAAGGAGAGGCTTGGAAGTTGCGGCATGGAAGCAGCCTTGGCTAAGGATGACCGATGACGACGGCATACTTA
>JAJYKO010000551.1 GCA_021788565.1 Chloroflexota bacterium | reverse complement strand
TCATTAGAGGAGTCTACTACCTGACCGGCCTGTTCCTAGTGCTGAACGCCGTTGTGGAGCCCTGGTATCTGACCTGGATGGTGCCCTTGCTCGGATTTACCCTACCGTCAGTTTCAGTTAAGGGAGATAGGAATTGGCCGTCAGTATCCTGGGGATGGCTTCTGTTTTCTGGGTCGAGCATCCTCACTGACCTATCGTACGCACCTGGCATCGGGCAGAGTGCCTGGATTTGGATCAGGGTCATGGAATACGGGCCGCTTTACGGTCTCATGGCCGTGTGGACATGGCGCCGCGCAAGAACGCTATTGCCTCCTCCCTTCCAAAAACGGCCAGCGGCGCGCGGACTGCGCGAGTTCCAGGCTGGTGAAGGCTGACAGTGATCAGCTCAAGGAGGTATTCGTGGAGCCACGAAAGGTGGCCGGATCCAGCACCGTGGTAAGCCAGCTGATGCTGCCCAGCGACGCAAACACTACTGGGAACGTTCATGGTGGGACCATAATGAAGCTGGCAGATACTGTTGGTGGAGTAGTTGCGATGCGCCACTGCCGGCACCGTGTCGTCACGGCGCGCATGGATGAGATGAGTTTCCTGCAACCCGTCTACGTGGGGGACCTGGTGACCTTGAAGGCGTCAGTCAACGACGTGGGAAGGACTTCCATGGAGGTGGGAGTGAGGGTGGAGGCGGAGAATCTCCGGACTGGGAAGGTAGTCCACACGGCCTCGGCTCACCTCGTCTACGTGGCTCTCGATCCGGAGGGCCGCCCAACTGAAGTGCCGCCCCTGATCGCGGAGACGGACGACGAAAAGCGGCGCATGGCGGCCGCCAAGTTGAGACGTGCGCGCAGGGAACGGGCGTAGCCGCTGTGCTATAATGGCCGCGGGCCCAGAAGCCCGTCACCGAGAAGCGGCAAGCGACAAGTCAGAAGCGAGAAGCGAGGAATCTTCTTTCGCTGCTCGCTTCTTGCTGCCAGCTAGTTTGAGGAGGAGCCAGGTCGAATGGCCATCGTAGGTGTGGTAGGCGGCCAGTGGGGAGATGAGGGCAAGGGCAAGGTCATCGATCTGTTGGCACAGCACGCAGATATGGTGATCCGGTCCCACGGCGGGAACAACGCCGGGCACACCGTGGTCAATGAACAGGGGAAGTTCGCGCTGCATCTGGTTCCAGCCGGCATCTTCAACCCCAATACGACCTGCATCATCGGCCCGGGGGTGGTACTGGACCCGGCCATACTTCTGGAAGAGATAGACACCCTTGAGCAGCGGGGAGTGGACACGTCTGGTCTCGTGATCAGCAACAGGGCTCACATGGTGATGCCCTACCACCTTCTGCTTGACCGGCTGCAAGAGGAACAGCGAGGAGGTGCCAGGATAGGCACCACGGGCAGGGGAATCGGTCCCGCCTACGCGGACAAGGTCGCACGTGAAGGCTTGCGGGTCGGAGATTTGCTGGACCTGGAGGCGTTCCGCATCAAGCTTGAACGTGCGCTGTCCGTTAAGAACGCACTCCTGACGGGGGTCTACGGCCAGACGCCCTACGCCTTCGATGTCCTCTTCGACGCCTTCGCAGGGTACGCCGGCAGGCTGGGGCCGTACCTCAAGGAAACTGGTCCAATTATCTTCGGGGCAGTCAGGCAGAATAGAAATATCCTGCTGGAGGGGGCCCACGGAACCATGCTGGATGCGGACCACGGCACCTATCCGTACGTAACGTCGTCCTCACCGACCGTGGCCGGGCTCTGCCTGGGGGCTGGAATAGGTCCAACCCTGCTCACAGATGCCATCGGCGTGTTCAAGGCCTATGCCACGCGGGTTGGCGAGGGGCCTATGCCCACTGAATTGAAAGATCCCACTGGAGACCTGCTTCGGCAGGGCGGTTATGAGTTCGGCACGACCACGGGAAGGCCTCGCCGCTGCGGATGGTTCGACGCTGTGTCGGCCGTGCATTCAGTACAGGTCAACGGCTTCACCTCACTTGCCGTTACCAAGCTTGACGTCCTCGACGAACTGCCCGAGGTGAAGATCTGCACCGCCTACAGGCTCGACGGACGGAAGATCGATTTCGTGCCGGCGGATCCCGAAGACTTGGCGCGCTGCGAGCCGGTCTACGAGTCCCACCCCGGTTGGCTGAGCTCAATTTCACAGGCGCGGACTCCACAGGATCTGCCCGCGGCAGCGGCTCACTATCTCAACAGGATGGAGAGTTTGCTTGGTGTGAGGGCCGACATAATCAGCGTGGGGGCCAGCCGGTCCGAGGTCATCATGCGAAGGGACCTGATGTAGAATGGTGATCAAATACCTCCTCTTCGACCTCGACGGGACTCTTGTCGATACGACGGATCTGATCCTCAACTGCTACAGAGCGAGCGTCAGCAAGCTCGTGGAGAACCCTCCGAGCGACGAGGAGATTCTGAAAGGATTCGGGACGCCATTAACTCAGCAACTCTACCGCCTTTTTCCGACGCTACGGGATCGTTCCGAGGAGATACTGACCCTATGGCGACAAGCCCAGGAGGAGTTGCACGACAAGTTCATCAAGCCGTTTCCCGGCACTGCTGAGGTTCTCACGGAGCTGAGGCGTCGGGGATATCCCATCGGTGTTGTGACCTCTAAGGAGCGAGTCGCAGCGGAGCGGGACCTGGCGCTGTACGGGCTCAAAGAGCTGGCGGACGTTATCGTGTGCTGGGACGATACCGAGAACCACAAGCCCCATCCGGAGCCTATCCTGAGGGGTCTGGAGTTGATGGGTGCCCCGGCGGGAGAGTCGCTCTACATCGGGGACAGTCTCCACGACATGAAGGCTGGAAGGGCGGCCGGCCTCAAGGTGGCGGCGGCCATGTGGGGTCCGTTCGCTAAGGACCCTCTGGTGGCCTTCAAACCGGATTACCTTCTCAAGTCGATACGCGACTTGCTCGGCCTGTGCCCACCACTGAAGCCATCGGCTGTCAGCCATCAGCTATCAGCTTCTTGATGCTCGGATGCAGTCGTTCTGGACTCGACCTGTGGTCCATCAGTTGACGGCCAATAGTTAGCAGCTCGTCTGGAGGTTATCATGCCCGGATTCGGACTTGTGCCTCAATCCCAGAAGTTCTTCGATCTGTTCGAAGAAGACGCGAAGAATGCCCTGGCGGGGGCGCGGTTGCTCCGCATGATGATGGACAACTACGACCAGGCCCCGCGATTGGTGAAAAAGCTGGAGAGCCTGGAGCACGAGGGTGATCGGATCACCCACGATCTGTTCGCGGAGCTCAACAAGACCTTCGTCACCCCGCTGGATCGCGAAGACATCCAGGCCCTCGCCTCTGGGTTGGACTCAGTGATGGACATGGTGGAGGCCGCGGGCGATACGATGGTCCTTTACGGGGTGGAGCAGCCCACCGAACAGGCCAAGCTGCTGGCCGACATCATCGTCGACGCCGTCGTCCAGATAGACCAGGCCATATCGCTTTTGCGGAGCCGTCACAACCTTCGGCAGATCCTCGTGCACGGCGTCGAGATCAACCGCCTCGAAAACGAGGGCGATGAAGTGCGCCGCCAGGTATTGGGGGCCCTGTTCCGCGAGGAAAAGGACGTCATCCAGTTGATCAAGTGGCGCGAGATCTACGAGCTGCTGGAAAAGGCGACCGACGTGTGCGAGGACGTTGCCGACGTTTTGCAGACGATAGTCCTGAAGAATGGCTGAGTCGCTGCCTCTTCTTATCATCGTGATGCTGTTGGCGGGGACGTTCGATTTCATCAATGGTTTCCACGACACAGCCAACGCCATCGCCACTGTAGTGGCGACCCGCGTTCTGAGTCCACGCCAGGCCATCATGATGTCAGCCAGCCTCAACTTTCTGGGGGCTTTTTCCGGCACTGCTGTGGCCGCCACTGTGGGAAAAGGGATTATCGATCCCGCGGCCTCAACCCAGGAGGTGGTTATCGCCGCCCTCTGTGGTGCCATTATCTGGAATCTGGTCACCTGGTACTCAGGCATCCCCAGCAGCTCATCCCATGCCCTGATAGGCGGACTCATTGGGGGCGCGCTTGCGTTTAAAGGGAGCGGCGCGCTGAATCGCAGCGGAATAGAAACCGTCGTTTTCTCTTTGCTTTCATCCCCTGTCATCGGCATGATCTTCGGCTTCATCTTGATGATCGCTCTTCTGTGGCTGGTAGCCCGACACAGCCGCCATTCTGTGAATAATCACTTCGGCAGGCTGCAGCTCCTATCCTCGGCCTTCATGTCCTTCAGCCATGGCTCCAACGACGCCCAAAAGACCATGGGCGTGATCACGATGTCACTGTACAGTTACGGGCTCATAGGAAGCTTCCAGGTGCCGATATGGGTGATGGTGTTTTCAGCCGTTGCCATGGCGGCCGGCACTTCCGCGGGCGGGTGGCGGATCATCAAGACCATGGGGCACAAGATCATCAAGCTCGAGCCGATCCACGGCTTCGCGGCTGAGACCGCCGCAGCCAGCGTGATCCAGGTCGCCAGCCACTTCGGCCTTCCGGTAAGCACCACCCACGTCATCGCCGGGTCAATCATGGGGGTTGGGGCATCCAAGCGGCTCTCAGCGGTGCGCTGGGGCGTAGCCGGCAACATGCTGGTTGCCTGGGTGCTGACGATACCGGCCTCTGGAGCGATGGCATGGCTTCTCTACGAGGGCTTCACCGCCATTCACAGCGCCGCTGCGCTCTCTGGCCTCTGACTCCGTGCCCCCGGCACAAGTCCCACCGCGGGCCTAGCGTCGTGCGCTCCGCTCTAGCCAGTCCGCTATCCTACACTCGGCCCCCGGCGGGATCAGCGCCCGCGCCTGTTCGCCCAGCGTGCGCCGTCTTTCGGCATCTCCAAGCAACCCCAGAACATAGGAAGCCAATTCCTCTGCGTTGAGCATCCCTTGCTGAAGGACAATTGCCGCGCCGCCCTCCGAGAACA
>JAJYKO010000550.1 GCA_021788565.1 Chloroflexota bacterium | reverse complement strand
AGGTGGCGGCTGACGCGGGCATCAGGGCGGTGATCCAGCCCGGCGGGTCGGTTAGGGATCAGGAAGTGATCAAGGCAGCCAACGCGGCACACATCGCCATGATCTTCACGAACCGCCGCCACTTCAAGCACTGATAGCCGGCAACCCTCAGCCGGGTAAGAAAGAAAAGAAGATCCTTCGTGAGGGGGCCCGGAACCGCATGGTTCGGGCCCCTTTCGGTGTGCCCGCGCCTCCAGCGGACCTTCATCCTCCTCGTTGCTCGCTTCCGAGCGCACTGCTACACTGCAGGGCACGGAGTATAGGACGTATAGGACCTATAGGCCCTATAGGTGCCCCTGTGGACAAGAGCCAGCTCAGTGAGCGTGACATCTCCACCAAGTTCATCACCCCGGCCGTTAAGCGGGCGGGCTGGGATGAGATGTCCCAGATTCGGGAAGAATTGAGCTTCACCAGGGGCCGGATCATCGTGCGCGGAAGGCTTGTGACGCGCGGCAAGGCCAAGCGGGCCGACTACGTCCTCTACTACAAGCCCAACATCCCCATCGCGCTCATCGAGGCCAAGGACAACAACCACAGCGTGGGCGATGGTATGCAGCAAGGCCTGGAATACGCCGAGACCCTCAACATCCCATTCGTCTTCGCGTCTAACGGAGATGGCTTTGTCTTCCACGATCGCACCGGCACGAGCGCGGCGGTCGAAACTAACCTGGCGCTCGACGCCTTCCCGTCACCCGCCGATCTCTGGGCCAGGTACCGCACCTGGAAGGGCCTCACGCCGGACGATGAGCAGGTCGTTCTCCAGGACTACTACGACGACGGAAGCGGCAAGGCCCCGCGATACTATCAGGTCAACGCCGTTAACGCCGCCATCGAGGCCATCGCCAAGGGGCAGCGGCGCATCCTCCTCGTGATGGCCACGGGGACCGGCAAGACCTACACAGCCTTCCAGATCATCTGGCGCCTGTGGAAGGCTGGGCGGAAGAAGCGCATCCTGTTCCTCGCGGACCGAAACGTCCTGGTAGATCAGACGATGGTGAATGACTTCCGGCCCTTTGGCTCGGCGATGGCCAAGCTCAGCACAGGCGCGAAGACCATCGGGCGGCTCGACGGTACTGAAGGCGATCGCACCACCGCCATCGACAGGAAGCGCCGCATCGACACCTCATACGAGGTCTATCTGGGCCTCTACCAGGCCATCACCGGCCCTGAGGAGCGCCAGAAGCTTTACAAGGAGTTCTCTCCCGGCTTCTTCGACCTCATCGTCGTGGACGAGTGCCATCGGGGTAGCGCGGCCGAGGACGCGGCATGGCACGAGATACTCGCCTACTTCTCTTCCGCCACTCAGATCGGCCTCACCGCTACGCCCAAAGAGACCGCCTACATCTCCAATATTCACTACTTCGGCAAACCGATCTACTCCTACTCACTCAGGCAGGGCATCCGCGATGGCTTCCTCGCGCCGTATAAGGTCATCAAGGTGCACATCGATCGGGACGTGGAGGGATATCGTCCGGAGGAAGGGCAGCTCGACCGCGATGGCAACGAGGTGGAGGACCGTCTCTACAACCAGAAGGACTTCGACAGGACTCTGGTAATAGACGATCGCACGAGGCTGGTAGCCGCGAAGGTCTCGGAGTTCCTCAGGGAGAGCGGTGACCGTTTCCAGAAGACCATTGTCTTCTGCGTGGATACCGAGCACGCCGCACGGATGCGACAGGCCCTGGTCAACGAGAACGCCGACCTCGTCCAGCAGAACAGTCGCTACGTCATGCGCATCACCGGCGACGATCCCGAGGGCCTCGGCGAGATCGGCAACTTCATCGACCCGGAGGCCCGGTACCCCGTCATCGTCACCACCTCCCGCCTTCTCTCCACCGGCGTGGACGCTCAGACCTGCCGCCTCATCGTGCTGGACAGGACCGTGGGGAGCATGACCGAGTTCAAGCAGATCGTCGGGCGGGGCACGCGCGTCCACGAGGACACGCTGAAGTACTACTTCACCCTGATCGACTTCCGGGGTGCTACCAACCACTTCGCCGATCCCTCCTTCGATGGCGAGCCGGTCCAGGTCTACGAGCCAGGTCCGAATGACCCCATCACTCCGCCCGGCGATGTGCCGCCCATGGATGACGAGGAAGACCCGATCCCGCCCGAGCCTGGCGGAGACGAGGTGATCGTCGACGACGGCCACATTTACGATACGCCCGAGCCCGACGGGGCGAAGCGCAGCAAGGTTTACGTGGACGGAGTCGGCGCCAAGGTTATCGCCGAACGCGTCGAGTACCTGGACGAAAACGGCAAGCTGATCACCGAGAGCCTTCGCGATTTCTCGAAGAAGGCCCTGAGGAAGCGGTTCGCCACGCTTCACGATTTCCTTCACCGCTGGAACGCCGCCGAGCGGAAGCAGGCGATAATCGATGAGCTCGCGGAGGAGGGGCTGCCGCTGGACCCCCTCGCGGAGGAGGTTGGCAAGGACTTCGACCCGTTTGACCTGATCTGCCACGTAGCTTTCGACCGGCCGCCACTCACACGACGCGAGCGTGCCGAGAACGTCCGCAAGCGAGATGTCTTCACGAAGTACGGCCCACAGGCCCGAGCGGTCCTCGATGCCCTGCTGACGAAGTATCGGGACGACGGCGTCATCAACCTCGACGACCCGCGCATCCTTCAGGTATCACCCTTCGACTCGATGGGCACACCGGTTCAGCTCATCAGGCAGTTCGGCACCCGCTCGGATTTCGAGCACGCGGTCCACGAACTCCAGGCGGCGCTGTACCGGGTATAGGACCTATTGGGCCTATAGGACCTATTGGGAACCCCTGACCGGAGGTTTCAAGCTAATGTCGGTTCGCAACACCGTTAAGTCCATCCAGGACATCATGCGCCAGGACGTTGGAGTCGATGGTGATGCCCAGCGCATCTCCCAGCTCTGCTGGATGTTCTTCCTGAAGATAATCGACGACCAGGACCAGCAACTGGAGTTGATCGACCCTGGCTATCGCTCGCCTATTCCCGAGAACCTCCAGTGGCGCTCGTGGGCGGCCGACGCCGAAGGTATCACCGGCGACGAACTGCTCTCCTTCATCAACGACACGCTGTTCCCCACACTCAAGGATCTGCCGGTCTCGGGGAAGTCGGGCGACCGGAGGCGTGTCGTCCGGGGCGTCTTCGAGGACGCCTACAACTACATGAAATCCGGCCAACTGATGCGGCAGGTGATCAACAGGATCGACCAGGTGGACTTCAACAACCTCGCGGAGCGCCAGCACTTCGGCGACATCTACGAGCAGATCCTCAACGATCTCCAGAGTGCCGGCAACGCGGGCGAGTACTACACCCCACGCGCCGTCACCGCCTTCATGGCGGACCGCTTAGACCCGAAACCGGGTGAAATCCTCCTGGACCCTGCCTGCGGCACGGGCGGCTTCCTCACCTGCGCGATCCGCCACATGCGACAGCGCTACGTGAAGACACCTGAGGACGAGCATCTCATTCAGGCGTCGCTCCGAGCGGTGGAGAAGAAGCAGCTCCCCCACATGCTGTGCGTGACCAACATGCTGCTGCACAACATCGAGGACCCCAGCTTCGTCCGCCACGACAACACCCTTGCCAGGCCTTACATCAGCTACACCGCGGGCGACCGAGTGGACATCGTGCTCACCAATCCACCATTCGGCGGGCGCGAGGAAGACGGCATTGAGACGAACTTCCCGAAGCACTTCCAGACCCGCGAGACCGCCGACCTTTTCCTGGCGCTCATCATCCGCTTGCTGAGGCCCGGCGGTCGCGCGGCGGTGGTGCTCCCGGACGGCACCCTCTTCGGCGAAGGCGTGAAGACGCGGCTCAAGGAGCACCTGATGGAGGAGTGCAACCTCCACACGATCGTTCGGCTGCCCAACAGCGTTTTCAAGCCCTACGCCAGCATCGGCACCAACCTGCTGTTCTTCGAGAAGGGCGAGCCGACCAGGGAGATCTGGTTCTACGAGCACCGCGTCCCCGATGGTCAGAAGGGATACTCGATGACCAGGCCGATCCGCATCGAACACTTCGATCCGTGTGTCGAGTGGTGGGGCGGGACCGAGCGCAAGGGCCGCGTGGAGAACGAGTTCGCCTGGCGCGTGACCGCCGACGAGGTGAAAGCGCGCGGCTACAACCTGGACTTCAAGAACCCTCACACCGTCGAAGACGACCACGGCGATCCTGAGGAGCTGCTGGCCAGGCTGGACGAGTCCGAGAGGCAGGTCGTTTCCCTGCGCGACCAACTGAAGGCCATCCTGGAGGAGGCGTTGCTGCGATGACGGATGAGCGGCTCATACCCGCGCACGGAGGATACGCCAACCTGAAATCCTTTCAGATGGCCGAGATCGTATACGACGGCACGGTTGTGTTCTGCGACCGCTTCATCGAACGGCGTTCCCGGACCCACGATCAGATGGTCCAGGCCGCGCGAAGTGGCCGGCAGAACATCGCCGAAGGCAGCCAGGCATCCGGGACATCCAGGAAGACCGAACTCAAGCTGGTGGGCGTGGCCCGCGCGAGCCTGGAGGAATTGCTGCTCGATTTCCAGGATTTCCTGCGTCAGCGCGGCCTGACCCTCTGGGACAAGAACCACCCGCAGGCTCAGGTTGTGCGCAAGCTGTGCTACCGGGAGGATAGGTCCTATTTGACCTATAGGACGTATATTGAAGAAGGTCCCGCGGAGGTTGCCGCCAACACCCTTGTGTGCCTGATCCACCAGACCAACTTCCTGCTGGACCAGCAGTTGCGCCAGCTGGAGCGCCAGTTCCTCGAGGAGGGCGGCTTCACCGAGCGCCTCTACCGCTTGCGCTCACAGGCCCGCACCAGGCCGCCGGAGAACCACCGATGAACGCGGAGCAGCTCCTCGCCCACTTCGACCGCATCAGCGAAGCACCCGA
>JAJYKO010000549.1 GCA_021788565.1 Chloroflexota bacterium | reverse complement strand
TTCCCGCCCTGCATCTTTTCCTGGAGCATCTTGTTCAAGTCGCGGACCATCTCCCGCATTGCCTGCATGTCCTGGGGGGTCAGGCTTTGAATTGCCTGCTTCAGTCCCTGGAACTGGTTGCCCAGCATCTGCTGCTGAAGCATCTTCATCAGGTCGTCGAACTTCTGCCGGGCGTCCTGATCCATGAAGTCGTAGTCCGAGAGCGCCTTGATCTGGCCCGCGGGGTCCTCTGGAAGCTGGTCCAGGGCCTGCTGCTTCTGCGCGGCGATCTTTTCCAGGGTCTTTTGGAGCGCAGGGTCGGGCGGATGTCCCTGGTCGTTCGGCCTGTGTGCCTGATCCAGCCTGCGCTGGATGCCCTGCCGCTCGGTTTGGACCACCTCTTCCAGCCGCTTCTCGATGTCGTCCATCATCGAACCCAGGTCGTAGCGGTTGAGCTCCTCCTGCTTCCGGTTTCGGAGCCGGTCGAGAAGGTCCTGGATGCCGGGCATGCGTTCGCCGTCGGGACTCTGAGTCCCCCACCGGAACAGCCTTTGGAGTGCTCTCGTAAGGTCGCCGTTCTCCATCAGGTCGTCGGCGATGCCGTCCATCAAGTCCTCGGGCGTGAAGGGATCGACCTCCTGCGAGCCGTCCCAGCGCGAATAGCGGTACAGCATCGCCCTACCTCCTGTAGCGCATCTTGCCGGCCGAGCGGTCCTTGTTCAGCTTCTTGGACAGGTGAAGCCCTTCCAGGACGAACTCGATGGCCGACGCGGTGACTGCCGGACTGTCCTTCATGCCGGTGGAGGTGGCCCCTTCGCGCGCGCTCAGCTTGGCAACGGCTTCGCGCATCCCCGGCAGACCGAGCGCGCGCGAAATATACTGTGAAGAGGGCATCGTCTCCGCGACTTCGATCACTGTGCCCGAGTCGAAGCGCATGAGCAACTCCTGAAACTCCGCGGGCCGGAAATGTCGATTGAACACGTTGAGAACCGCGCCCTGGATTAGCTTCTCCACGACGCGTTCCTCCCTGGTGTCTCCGAGGGCCTCGATCTCGATCTTACCGGTCATCGAGGCGACGACCGCGGGAAGATCGCTGATCCGGGGCGCAGCCTGCGCCTCACCGAGCCTGATGGCGCGCTTCATCGCGTTGGAGAGCAGATTCTCGAAGTTCGTGATCGAAACGCGGACCGAGACGCCCGATCGCTGGCTGATGTCGCTGCTCTTCCGTGCGAGGTGTGTCATCTCCGCGACGATCTGCTTCATGAAGTCCGGCACCAGCACCTCGATCTCGTCCGGGAAGATCTTTCGCTCCACCTCCATGATGGAGATCTCGTGATCGACGGTCTTCGGATAGTGGGTGCGCACCTGAGAGCCGAAGCGGTCCTTGAGCGGCGTGATAATTCGGCCCCTGTTGGTGTAGTCCTCGGGGTTCGCGGTGGCCACGACGTAGAGGTCCAGCGGGAGGCGAACCTTGTAGCCGCGGATCTGGACGTCGCGCTCCTCCATCACGTTGAGCAGGCCAACCTGGATGCGCTCGGCGAGGTCCGGAAGCTCGTTGATGCAGAATATGCCCCGGTTGGTACGCGGGATGAGCCCGTAGTGAATTGTCAGTTCGTCCGAAAGGTAGCGGCCCTCGGCCACTTTGATTGGGTCGACCTCCCCGATGAGGTCGGCTACGGTGATGTCAGGGGTGGCTAGCTTCTCGCCGTAGCGGTGGTCGCGGCCAATCCACTCGATCTCGGTGTCGTCGCCCTCTTCGTCGACCTTGATCCGGCAGTGCTGGCAGATGGGCGCGTAAGGGTTGTCGTTGATCTCGCACCCAGCGATGATCGGCACCTCGTCGTCCAGGAGGTTGACCAGGCTCCTGGCCAGCCTGGTCTTCGCCTGGCCCCGCTCACCGAGGAGCACCAGGTCTTGGCCGGAGAGTATCGCGTTTTCCACCTGCGGCACCACCGTCTCCTCGTAGCCCACGAGGCCCGGTAGAGGAGGCTCACCCCTGCGCAGCCGATCTATGAGGTTCTTGCGGAGCTCTTCCTTTATGGAGAGCACGTGGTAATCGCTAGCCTGCAATTCTCGGATGGTCCGAGGTTTGCTCATTTTAAGTTCTCCATCTCCCCGAGCTGTTTTTGCTCGCGAATGAAATCCTATCACGCTTGATTCGGTCGATATAACCACGGAAGATGCGTGAGGGGCCATATGAAGAGTACCACTTCGAGAGCAAAAAGCGGACCGCCTGGAAGGATGGCTCACGGTTCGGGTTCAAATGTGGGGAGGGCGAAGCTCCTGCTGAGCCGCCTGTTTCCTACCGACGTGGCGGCTCGCGAGGACTTCACGCGAGCGAGCACAGCGTGAAGGCCCGAAGGGCGCTCGCCCGCCCGGATTGTCACTCCACCTACCCGCTCTTGTGAGCCATCCCACCTCACTACTTTGCTGGAGCCAGCGCAAGATCGTGGTTTCAGGCGTTGGTGGAGGGGTGGAGGCGACAAACCGACCCGTTGACATCACTCGCCGAGGGCACGGTTCCTGTAGGTCTCCAGGACGTCCGGGGTCAGTTCCTCAGGCGGCACGAGCCGATAGTGTCTCTCGCTAGTGATGGCTACCCCTTGATCGCTCTCTTCAAAGCCGAAGAGTGCGATCAGGTTGTCCTCCACAAACTGAGCGGCGACGGGCCGGCAGATCAATCCCTTGAACTTAACCGCGCACATGGCCACATCCTGCTCAATCTGAACAATGCTCAACACATCCGAGCCCCCCTTCGCCTGAACCGGGAAAACGAAGTGCGCACCCCTTCGGTCCACTCCGACATACACTTCATCCGTCTCGATCTGACCCATGCCCGGGACCGTCGTTCGGAGGTGACTTTGAAGCGAGTAGCAAGTTACACCAGTGAATATGTCGATCAGGCGGTTATACCGAACTTTTGCCAACAGTGATTGCTCGTCAGTAAGGGCGTACATAGCGATGACGCCCGGCGTGGAATCTGGTACCTTCGTCTCGGCGAGCATGGCGTTAGGTGTTATGGCAGCGACGGTCGTGCTGACAAACCGGTACTTGCCTCGGCCGGCGGGTCGAATGATCCAGTGTTGGCCCTCGGGGGCACGATCTCGCACGGCCTGGGGTAGGAGCACCCTGTAACGAAAACTGTACACTACATCGCCCAGGTTCTTGGGGAGAGCGATGCCGAGTTCACTGGCGACCCTAGCGATGTCGTCTCGATCGAAGGGGATTTCCAGGGCACCCTCGACATAGTGGGACAGGAATATGCGCTCGATGATCTGGGCGTAGCGGTTCGGCGCATCCGTCGCCACGTTCGTCCTCCTATCCAGGCCAGCGGAGGAGGAGTACCTCCTCCCGAAGGTCCTCATTGGTAGCCGTTGCCCTTCGAGTACGGAATAGGTCGATCCCGACCACCTCATAGCCGAGACTGGCAGCAATGTCCGCCAGCATATGACCGGTGCGGATCATGACACGCAGATAGGACGCTTGATCACCGACGACGTAGGCCAGGTAGGCGCCGGGGCGTAAGATCGTGCGCAGATCGGACAAATGTCGGGCCATACCGCCGAAGTACAGCTTCACCACCCTGGCGTACATTCTTTCGAAACCGGAGGTCTTGCCCATCGCTATCCTCCTGGCCTCGATCTCCTCGGAGATTCGCTGCACGTCAGGATTGGCCTCTACCCACGTGTCGTCGTCGTCGGATTTGTACACGTTACGGGTATTGGATCGTATGAGATGGTGTTTGAGCTCTCGAAGTTCTGCCTTGGTTCGGATGAAACCCAGCAGCACGGATTCCAGCCTGGTGGTTCGAGTGTAGTCTTTCTCGTTTGGGTAAGGTGGAGATGTTATCACTGCATCGATGGAAGCCGGCTCCATGAGATGGATGAGCTCACGCGAATCGCCCCGAAAGACTTCCGCGGGCACATCTTTCCCGCCTTGGAGCTGCTGAAGATCGCCGGCCATTGTTCGAATGCGGCTGAGCCACGCCGGCACGACGGCAGCGTCGGACTTGGGCGGTCCTACACCCACCTCGGGCCCAAAGGCGAGGTTGCCTATGGAGCTCATCAACTCCCTCGCCAGGGCGAGCTGCTGGTGGTGATGGTATGCCTTGTCCTGGTGCTCGTTAAGTTGGTCCAACAGGAGGAGGGTCTTGTGCAATGGCAGGGGACTGATTGAACCGGCTAGCAGCAACCCCATCGTCTCGGGATCCAGGGTTCGCAGATTTGTATGGGGGCGGTCACCGTCGAGCGGCACGCCGCAAAGGAGGTCATCTTCTATCCCCTGGTCTTGAAGTTGCGCGATGGTGGCCTCAGCGATCCGCTCTGAATTCTCGATAAAGGCTTCGGAATCGATGCTCCAATTCACTTTCACCGAACTGGCCAGATGAGCCATCGGGTTTGCCTCAATGCCCACACTGGCAATACCGAGTCTCTTGCACTCCACCAGGGTAGTTCCCGTTCCGCAGAAGGGATCCAGGACTCGATGCCGTTCGTCAATGCCGAACCGCTCAAGATAGTCCCGAACAAGGTGCGGAGGAAAGGAGAGCACGAACCTGTACCAGTCGTGGACCTGCCGATCCTCTTGATAGAGCTTGTTCAGTTCGCTGTTGCCGAGTCGTGGATGCTGGTGTAGCTGAGCGGCCCCCACCGGAAGAAGTCTCACAAGTCCACCGCCTGAATATACTCATGGCGTGAGTGCCGCGATCCTGACGCGGGCCGCCTTGAAAGGATGCTGCGCGCAGTCGTGGCGTCATGGTTGATTGTAGCAGATACCCGGCCTGTAGGCCGAAGCGGCCGCCTTCATCAAATGTCCCCTGGTCCCGAGTTTGCGAGTGTGTCTCCGATCACGATAACGCGATTCGGGAAAGGAGACATAATCCCATGTGCTATGACGACGGTGCTCGGGTTCCAGTGCCGCCCATCCGCGGCGGTTCGGGTCAGGG
>JAJYKO010000548.1 GCA_021788565.1 Chloroflexota bacterium | reverse complement strand
TCTGCCCGTCGTAGACGGCGCTGCTGAGTCCCTCCGAAACGACCGTGCCAGTAGCCTTACCGTCCATCAGACCGAGTTGAAGCCTCTCGACGTAGATCGGCAACCTGGTAATGCCGTGGGTATCGACGCCACGAAGATTGGCTGCCAGGAGCGAGTTCGCCACCATCTCGGCGTTCGCGTGCGGAACGCCCACCTTTTCCAGTACGGCCACGCAGAATGCGGCGACCTTTATGCTGTCGAAGCGCCGGCCAGTGTCCTCCATGAACGGTATCCCTCCGAAAAATGTGAGCGCGTGTCTAAACATGACCATGATAGCATAGCTGCCGCCCTCCAGTTATCAGCTACGAACCTGAAGATGCTATACTGCTCACGCGGAAACTCCGCGTCCATCTTCACTTCGTTCCAAGTCAGTACGCAGGCGCCCTGCATCCCTGTGCGCTGCCATCGTTTTCGTGCGAGGAACTATGGGACCCGATCGTCGATTCTCGAGAATATACGCTCCTGCGCTTCTAGTCTTGCTGGTAGGCGTCCTCTCCGTCGTGATTGTTAGGCGTCAGCCATTCATCGTTTCCAGTCCCACTGCGGCCGAGGCTGCCTCTTCGGCATCAGAGCGCCTTCCGGATTCGCTGAAGAATGAGTCGGCCGAGTTGTCCAGCGTTCCCGTGAGGGTCTTGGACGTGGTCGGTCACACGCCTGCGCTCTCCTCGGTGGAAACCGTGTTCGATCGCCGTGGCTTCTGGGAGGAAGACATGACCACGGGAAAGGGGAACCGGATTGACAGTGCCATCCATCCGGTCTCGAGTGCGCTTGTGCCGATCCTCATGTATCACTCGGTGCGGCCCATCGACTTCAAGACCACAAATGCCTTCGTTAGCTCTCTCACGTTGCCACCGGCCGAGTTCGAGCGAGAGCTGATCTACTTGAAGAGCAGGGGGTTCACCAGCGTCACCATGCGGGACCTGGCGTTGCACCTGCGGGGCGAACTGGACCTTCCAGCGAGGCCGGTTGTTCTGACATTCGACGACGGTTTCATGAACGACTACCAGTACGCGTTTCCACTCCTGAAGAAGTACGGCTTCACCGGGACCTTCTTCATCATCACTGGCTTCTTGGGGAAGCCAGAGTACATGAGGTGGGATCAGGTGATTGATCTGGCGCGAAGCGGAATGGAGATCGGTTCCCATACGATTACCCACCCCGATCTCACTACGCTGACCCCCGCGGTTCGCGACCAGCAGTTGGCCTCGTCGAAGCAGACCCTGGAGCAGAAACTGGGGATTGAGATAACCTCTCTGTCCTACCCGGGCGGCGCCTACAATGCTGCCGTGGAGGCGGCGGCTACCAGGGCGGGCTACGAGACGGCCGTGACCACGCATTATGGCGCCAATCACCCCGCCGGCAAGCCGATGGAACTGTCGCGCGTCAGGATTCAGGGAACGGACCAACTAGGGTCCTTCAAGTGGAAGATCGAGCAGTTCTTCCCCGCGAAGAGCCCGTCGAAGAAGTCGTGACAGAAGAGAAGGCCTGCGTCAGGACGACCGGCAGGTCGCGGTGACGCAGGCCCGGACAGACGCGGCTCCTATTTATCGTTCCTATCGGATGGGCAGATCTATCATGGCGTTGTCCAGAGCGGCGTCAACTACCGCGGCGGACTTCGAGTCGATCTCGACCAACGGCAGTCGAGGCTTTCCTACCCTGAACCCCACTTTGTTCAGCGCGTACTTCAAGGGTATGGGGTTGGTGACCACGAAGAGGGCGTTCACGAGCGGCAGCGTCTCACGATGGAGCGCCGCGGCGCCCTCAACCTCCCCGCTCAGGAAGTTCCGGATCATTCTCTGGATCTGCTTTCCGATCAGATGGCCGGCCACGCTGACGATCCCATAGCCGCCCAGGGAGAGAATGGGCAGGGTGCTGCTATCGTCGCCGCTGTAGACCAGGAACCCGGGCATCGACTTCTGAATGATCTTGGAGATTCCGTCGAAGTTACCGCTGGCCTCTTTCACGCCGATGATGTTGTCGATCTCGCTCAGCCGGATGGTCGTGTCCGGCAGCATGTTGGTGACGGTGCGACTCGGCACGTTGTACAGTATCATCGGCAGGGGGACGGCCTCGGCGATGGTCTTGAAGTGCTGGTATATGCCCTCCTGGGGCGGCTTATTGTAGTAGGGCACGGTTCCGAGGATTCCATCGACGCCCAGCTTCTGAGCCTCCCTGCTCAGCTCGATGCTCTCGGCCGTGTTGTAGTTGCACGTACCCGCTATGATGGGAGCGCGACCGCCGACGGCCGCACGGACCTCGGAGTAAAGCCTAAGTTTCTCATCACTGCTGAGGGTGGGAGACTCTCCGGTGGTTCCCGTGAGCACGAGCCCGTCGGTGCCGCTGTCCAGCAGTGCCAGAGCCAGCTTACGGGCCTGCTCGTAGTCCACGTTCCCCGTTTCGTCAAAAGGGGTCGCCATTGCCGTAAGCACGCGTCCAAACGTCGCCATCTGTCACCCCCAAATAGCAATTAGCTATTAGCAATTAGCGATTAGCTGTTGGCTGTTAGCCATTACCTGCCGGCCGCTACCGACCGATTCCTAATGGCTAATTGCCAGTAGCTAACAGCTCTTACAGCCAGTTGCGTTCGATCAGTGCTTCCGCGATCTGAATAGCGTTCAGCGCCGCGCCCTTGCGAATGTTGTCGGCAACCACCCACATGGCGATGCCATTCGGATGTGAGACATCCTTGCGGATCCTGCCCACAAACACTTCGTCACGCCCCGCGGCCTCCGCCGGCGTAGGGTAGACGTCGTTCTGAGGAGCGTCCTGCACGATGACGCCCGGCGCCGACGAGAGGATTTCGCGCACTTGGACTGGGCTCATCGGCCTCTCGGTCTCGATATGGATTGCCTCGGCGTGGCCGATCATTACCGGAACGCGGACGGTCGTGGCGGAGACCAGGATCCCAGGCACGTGCATGATCTTCCGAGTCTCCTCGAGCATCTTCCACTCTTCGCGGCTATACCCGTCCTCGCGGAACGGCTCGATGTGAGGGAGCACGTTAAAAGCAATCTGATGAGGATACACCTTCGGCTCAAACTGTTCTCTGGCCAGTACCGCGCCCGATTGCCGCTCCACCTCTTCCACCGCCGGAGTGCCGGTCCCCGAGACGGACTGGTAGGTGTCGACGATGACCCGACGGATTGGATTGACGAGGTGAATGGGATTAAGAGCGACCACCATCTGGATGGTGGAGCAGTTAGGGTTGGCGATGATCCCGTGATGGGTCCTGGCGTCCTCCAGATTGACCTCGGGGACCACCAGCGGCACGTCGGGATCCATCCGGAACGCGCGGCTGTTGTCGACGACCACGGCGCCAGCCTCCGCCGCGATCGGAGAGAACTCACTGCTGATCTCGGCGCCCGCCGATGCCAGCACTATGTCGATTCCCTCGAACGACCGCGGGCTGGTCTCCTGGACCACGATCTCCTGCGACCCGAAAACCATCGTCTTGCCCGCCGAACGGTCTGAGGCGAGCAGGACCAGATCGGATACCGGGAACTTTCGCTGTTCGAGGATCTTTATGAACTCACGGCCGACCATTCCGGTCGCACCGAGGATAGCAACACGATAACCAGCCATTCCAATTACCTCATTCGAGGCCCATTAACCGGTCGAGACCGTACACCAGGCCCTTGATACGCGGAGCTTCCTTTATCGCCATTATCACACCCGGCATGAACGACTCGCGACTTATGGAGTCGTGCCGGATGGAGAGTGTCTGCCCCTGGCCGCCGAACAGTACCTCCTGGTGCGCGACCAACCCCGGCAGCCGCACGCTGTGGATGTGGACACCGTTCATTCCGCCGCCCCGAGCGCCTTCTAGGAATACCTTGGTAGTGGCCCCGTCTTGGAAGTCCCCCCCTCGCGACTTGATCATCTCCTCCGCGGTCTTGATGGCCGTGCCGGACGGAGCATCCGCCTTACCATCGTGATGGAGCTCTATGATCTCCGCCGACTGGAAGTACCGGGAGGCGATGCGGGCGAAGTGGATCATCAGGTTCGCGCCGATCGCGAAGTTCGGGGCAACAAAGGCTCCGGTGCCATGGGTTTCGCAGAGGGACGCGATCTCGCGCAGATTCTGCTGAGAGAGACCAGTTGTGCCTACCACCGGTACAACACCGTGCCGCAAGGCGACGCGGACGTTCTCCATGACGGCTTCAGGCTGTGTGAAGTCCACCATCACCTGCGGTTTCACACGGAGCAGCATTGGCTCGATATCCCGGCTGATCGGAATGAGCCCGAGCCCACCCGGCAGAGAGAGATACTCCTCCATGGCCTTCTTGTCTGCTGCACCGGCCATGTCGAGCTGCTTATCGGCGCACACCGCCGTCACGACTTCCTTACCCATGCGGCCGAGCGCACCGGTGACGACGACCTTGATAGGGGGAACTGCTGCCATGACCTGGGCCCTCCCTTCAATACAAGTGTAAGGCGGCGGCGGAACGCAACTAGTTGAGGATCCCGTAAGGTCGGACCGAGTAACGTAGAAGCGGGAAGGAGGTTTTCATCTCCCCCCCGCCCCATATCGAGTTACTGCTTCTTGACGAATGGCTGCATCCGAGGCCTAGTGCCCATCGTGCGTTTCTCGCGGTCCAGAGTGCCTGGACCTGTCGTAGGGGCGGCCTCCACCCTCGTGTCCGTGGGGACGCGGCGAGGGCCCTGCGGTCCGAGCCGGAACTCCTTCACCTGGGGTACGCGGCTTCGCCCCGGGTAGCGCCTGCCGGCGAGAGAGATTGATCCGGCCCTGCCGGTCTATCTCGGTCACGACCACCGTCACCTCGTCTCCGATGTTCACAACGTCTTCGACGCGACCGACTCGGAAGTCTTCGAGCTCAGAGATATGGACGAGCCCTTCCTTACCGGGCAGTATCTCGACGAAG
>JAJYKO010000547.1 GCA_021788565.1 Chloroflexota bacterium | reverse complement strand
TATCCGCAGTACACCAGGGATTTCCTCTCCATGGTTCCGCTGGTTCTCGTGACGTGGCCGGCGCTCTTCGGGGGCATTTATCTCATGTCCAACCAGCGTGACAAGGCTGAGGAGGCCGATGCAAGCCATCCGAAGAACGAGGAGGTCCGATAGATGGGAGTCGCTACGAAGACGGTGCTGCCCAGGACGGGCAGAGTCTCCGTCTGGATCGAAGACAAGATCTTCGCCGGTCAGTCCCTCAGGGAGTACGTACGGGGATTGTTCACGCCGTTCAACCTTGTCGCGGCCGTCATTGTCCTGCCGGGGCTTTACCTGATTGCGACGCGGTTTCTATTCGGCCTCGCCGCGGTAACCGGAGCTTCAAACGAGCAGCCGTGGGGGCTCTTCCTGAGCTTTGGCCTGTTCGCGGGGGTGCCATGGTCGGCAACAGGGTTCGTGCTCGGGACCGGGGTGTACGTCTTCGGCATGAAGGACTACCACCCGGTAGTGAAGAACGCGATCCTGATAGGGTTCCTTGGCTACCTTTTCGCCGTGGTGTTCCTGATGATCGACCTGGGACGGCCGTGGAGGATCTACTACCCTATGTTCATCTCCTTCGGGCCGGCTTCGGTCATGTTTCTGGTTGCGTGGCACGTTGCCCTCTACCTCACAGTCCAGTTCATGGAGTTCTCGCCCTCGGTTTTCGAGTGGCTCGGCGCCAGAGGCCTCAGGAACATGGCGAAGGATGTGACGATCGGGCTGACCATTCTCGGGATCATCCTTTCGACGCTCCACCAGTCGGCCCTGGGTGCCATGTTCTTGCTGGCTCCTGGCAAGCTGCACCCACTATGGTACACGCCGTATCTGCCCTGGCTGTTCCTGGTTTCTGCTATCGCCACCGGAATCTCGGCGGTCATCGTGGTGACTGCCCTCAACGTGCGTTTCCTGAAGCAAAAGGCCGACTTCCATTACCTCGCGAGTGTCGACAGGATCACCGTCGGTCTCGGTAAAGCGGCCTCCCTCGTGCTGGCCAGCTACTTTGCGCTCAAGGTGATCGCTCTGGCCCATGGAGACCACTGGGGGCTTCTCAACACGCCATACGGCTACTGGTATGGGGTGGAGATGATCGGTTTCGTGCTCACGCCCTGCATCCTCTTCGCCGTCGGAGGCAAGGCGAAGAACGTCGGCCTGGTGCGCTTTACGGCCCTGCTGACTGTGATCGGCGTGATTATCAACCGGCTGAACGTCTCTATAATCGCCTTCAACTGGAACCTGCCCGGTCGTGAGCTGTTCAGCCCGAAAGAGGTGGTGATCGTCGTATCCGTTCTGACGATCGAGGTGCTGGTGTACCGCTGGATTGTGAACCGAATGCCGGTTCTGCGCGACCACCCCGACTACGTTGAGGAAGTTGCGACAACCACTGTGCATGAGGAAATCCCGGCACCCGAGCAAGTGCCAGTGGGGGTGGTAGCTCGACACTGAGAGTCGGTGACCGGGTCAACAGCACCCGGAGAAGGGAAGGATCAAGTGATCACCAAGCACGTCGGTGGTGAGATTGTTCCGAACGGAATCTACTGGAGACGAAGTACGGGAGAGTTCCTCTGGATCTCTCCAGAAGGAGGAAGACTAATGGGAGGATCTAGTGATTGGTACGTACGAGCTCCGTTGCCTCTGGTGTTGCTGCTCGGGCCATTGATGGGGTTGGTGTTCTTCTTCACGCTTCCGTTATCGGGAATGGTGGTGCTAGGGCCCTTTCTGGCTGGCAAGCTCCGGGCGGCGGTGTCCTCCGGGAGGCTGAGCCCGGCCCACCTGGCACCGGGATCTGAACCGGGTATCTCCTATCTAGAACCATACCTGCGGTCTGGAGAGCAGGACTCGACATCGGCGACGCGGCGCGATGAAGCGGAGCCAGGTGCCGTGATCGATCTGGCGGATAAGATCGTGGAGAAGGAGTGGCGCGAGAACTGACAGTCTCTGGCGCCCAGGCGGTTCGGGGCGTCCGGATGCTCCGATGGTGGGGCTCCGGCGCCCCCAGCCGTGGCTGATGTTGGCCTTTCACCAGGGGGTGGCGCTATCCAGGGTGGTCGGTCTGTTCTCCAGGATCACGCAAAGCCGCGGTGCATCGTCGAGAACCGGTATTGGAGGTTAGAGATGGGTAGAGCGAGAGGGAAGTTGGCCCAGCCTCCGGAAGAGTTCGTCCGCTTCAGCCTCAGCCAGCGGGCCGAGCATATGGCCATGATGTTCTCATTTACCATCTTAGTAGTGACCGGCCTACCGCAGAAATTCTACGGCGATCCGTGGGCGCAGACCATCATGATGACGCTGGGCGGGATCGAGACCGTCCGGCTGGTGCACCGGGCCTGCGCTGTTCTCTTCGTCCTAGAAGGGATGTACCACATTGGTTACATCGGTAGGCTGGTGGCGAGCGGGGATTTCGCTCCTTCCATGATACCCGGACTACGAGACCTCCGGGATGCCATCAACACCTTCAAATATTGCATCGGTACCTCCTCGGTTATGCCGAAGTTTGGTCGTTTCGACTATCGACAGAAGTTCGAGTACTGGGCAGTTGTGATGGGGTGGCTCATCATGGTCGGTACGGGGTTGATCATGGTATTCCCTGCCCAGGCGACTCAGCTCCTGCCCGGGGCCTTCATTCCCGCCGCGAAGGAGATGCATGGTGGGGAGACCTTGCTGGTCCTGTTGATCGTTGTGGTCTGGCACCTGTACGGGGCTCATTTCAATCCGCAGCGTTTCCCCGGAGACACCAGCATCTTCACCGGCAAGATTTCACGTCAGCGGATGATCCATGAGCACCCGTTGGAGTATGCGAGGTTCATAAGGAGCCTGGTCGAGGATGTTCGGGAGGAGCAACCGGTACCAGTCGATGACGTGTCGAGAAAGGATAAGCCCGCCGAGCTGGAGCCCACATTCACCGTCTCAGGCAGGGATTCCTTCAACCAAGAGTATTGACAAGCTCTCGACCGGATATATAATGTTTGTGAAAGCGTTTCACAAAGGCGTGAGACGTGTGGTCGGAGCTGACGGATGGCTTCATGGGGCCGGTATGGGTGCCCTGTGGGGCCGTTCTTTTTTTGCCGAAGATTGTGAATGAACGCACAAACTTCGCCAGCCTGATCTGCGCCTCTGCCACGGAATGAGCGCGAAGAAGGAGGGCCAATGAGCGAACCTCAAGCTACCTCGTTCCACGGCGATCAATCCGGCGCGAGGGACAAAGCACGGGCGCCGGCGGAAGATCCGGAGGTGGTCGCGGCGATCCGTGAGGTGGAGCGATTGCTCCGAGAACGGCGCCATCCGGGAGTCGCGGTCTACCGGGTCGGACCCAACGTGTTGGGTCAGAGACCGATCAGATCTCGATAGCACCAAAGGCGGTGGAAGATGACAGCGTTCGCGGAGATCCTGCAACCAGTGGCGGTCGGAGTTCTGCTTTACGGTGCGGCATGGATGCTGTGGCGCTGCTTCCTGGCTCCGGCCCCTCCATCCGATCTTCAGGCCGAAAAGCGGGCGAAGCTGTTGCTGGGCGAGTTCCTCACCGACGAGGAGCACATGCAGTTGGCCGAGTCGGGCTATCTGGCGATTCGAAGCCCTGGCATGGCTGGCCGGATCTACCGCATCCGAGAAGAGGGCCGATCGGTAGATGTGTACGACTCTGGCGAGCTTTCAATGAGAATACGCTTCCAGCCATCACAGGAGATCCCCGCGGGGGACCTTGTCCTGATGCACAAGTTTATGATCGAGGGCAGCGAGAAGGAATACCTGAGATCGGCGAACATCCGATGGCTGCGAGGCATCAACAAATCGACTGGCAGGAGGCATCTGAGTATGCTCACGAAAGTTGGCGGCGGCGAGACAGTCAAAGGTGGGTGCTACTGGAGCTTTAAGGACGGTGAATTCGTCTCCGTACCTAAGGAGGGGGGCAAGCTGGAAGGGGGGCCAGAGCGCAAGTACGTTAAGGTGCCCCTGCCGTTGGTATTGATCGTAGGCCCGATACTGGGCCTGGCCTTCGCGATCTTCCTGCCCCTATCGGGAGTCCTGGTGCTGGTGCCATTCGTGGTCGGCAAGCTGCGCTCGGCGGCTTCATCGGGCAAGGTAAGCGCGGCTCACATGGCCAGTCTTCAGATGCAGCCCGGCACCTCGTACCTGGGCCCCACTGGGAATCCCGCGTCGGGCGAACAGAACGAGGAGCCGCCCCACCTCACAGGCGAGGAAAGCGGCAAACTCGAGGAGCTTGCCACGGAGATCGCCGAAAGAAGATGGCGAGAGCACTGAGGAGTGGCCTCCGAGGCAGGTGGCGAGCGGCCGGCCGCAAATCGGCCGGCCGCAAATCTCGACCCGAGGGAGGGAGAGGGTATGGGCACAAAGGCGCTGCTCAAGACACTCACGACAATGGGGTCATGGGGGCCCGGTCCTATTACGGTCGCGGCACTGGCATCTCTCCTGGCTAGTTTGACTCTGGTCGTTGTAACAGTCGGGTTGGTGCACGCGAGTCCTGATTTGCAGCCAAAGACTACTCACCCGGTCCAGGGCAGGGAGGACTGCCTCGCGTGTCACAAGGTGGGGGGAGGGGTTAAGCCGAGCCCGGCCAGCCATAGCTCTTATACGAGTGCCATGTGTCTGGGCTGCCACCCTGCCGGAGAGGCAGCCGCGCCGGCCCAGCCGGCACCCGCGACCCCCCCCGCTGGCGCAGGACAGCCCACGCCGGCAGCTACGGCTGCCCCCGTGGCTTCCCTGGTAGCCCCCGCATCGTCCGCGGCGGCACCAGCCGCTGCGCCCGCTCAAGATTTATCGCAGTCCTGCCTAGGCTGTCACGGAAATAAGGATCTCTCCATGACCTTCCCGAATGGGGACAAACTGAGCCTGAACGTGGACCCAACAACAATGGCTGGTTCTGTCCACGAGGGCAAGCTGAACTGCACCGACTGTC